>NZ_CEZBFX010000034.1:0-42879 GCF_982964205.1 Roseofilum sp.
GGAAGAGAATGGTTTCCTCTAGGGATTTGATGGTCTCCTTAGCTTGGGTGAGTTCATCTTTTAGCCTTTGATTCTCTGATTTCTCGGAGATATCTGCCATGAGAAGATTGACTTGGTTCCTGGTGGTTTGGTGTTTATCGTACTTATCATTCATGGTTTGGGAATGTCCCAGTGCTCAAGGGGTGACAAGGCAGCTCAAAGGTGGCTATAACGACCTTTTTCGATGGTATTTTGCTGAAAACATCAACTCAAAGGTCGCGATCGCATAACCATAACATTAGGTTAGAGGGTTATTTGCCCAAAAAGTAGCTGAAATTTTTTCGCCATCTTAAAGGCTCAAAGCCAAGCATAGCCTTAGATTCAAGCCTGTTGTCACCCCCTGAGGTCCCAGTGATAAAGCACGCTGGTCGCGCGTCAGACCAGCAAGCTTCCTATGATAATTTGCCAGGTGACGTAGGGCATGAGTTTGAGTGAAACCCGTTCCTACTTGGTTGATATAATTGGCTAGCCGTTTCCTCATGGTGGAAGGGTAGATTTCTTTCGCGGGTGAAGTCCTCATTACAGGAATTATTCACCGTTGCTGGCTTGGTAGCGGTCTTAAACCGGAGATACAGACGGTTGCCGCTACTGACAATCCGAATACCTTTGGGGGCACTCTTCTGTCCAGCTTTCAGGTAAGTCCTCACCAGTTCGTGGTCAACATACTTGGATATTTCAATCTGGTTAGAGTGGAAATACTCAGTTACCAGGTTCCATGCCTGTTTTATGTAGGTATCCATGTTCAACACACTTTCAACACTTTTTCAAGGTTCAGCGTGTTGAATGTATGTGGTAAAAGGCTTCTGGCCATTCAAATAGCGTTAGCCATTCAATAAGGCGTGAGTTCATGACTCATCACTTGTATACTCTGGCCATCTAACTCAAAAAAGCCTAAGGTTTCTGCACCTAAACCAGCTAAACCAAAGGCACTAGCAATCATTTGTGTCGGTTCGGCTGCAAAAAAGTTACCCAACTGTTCGCTCAAGAGTTGATTCAAATTATGGGCGGCAGAACGCACAACAATTCTGATATTTGGATTCAGTTGGCGTACGGCTAAAGCAGTTTGGGCATTGACTTCTTCATTGCTAGTGACAATTAAAACGGTTCGACACGCTTGAATTTGAGCCTGTTCGAGAATGTGCAGTTGCCGACAATCTCCCACAATTAATGTATCTAATAACTCAGGAACTGTGGATAATTCCCACTGAGCAGGAGGACTTTGCTCAATAGCGCTGACAACGACTCCAAAATTTTTCAAGGCGATCGCACATTCTTGACCGAGACGACCTAAACCACAGATTAAAAAGCGATCGCCATTCGGCTCTGGAGTATTCTCTTCTGGTGGAGTAGGTGAAAGGCTTGACATACCCTGAGTTCTCACATTTACAGGACTTCACCCGCTTCTTGAATTAAATTCTTAGGCATTCTCTAGAAAGGACGATTGTGAGCTACATTATTAGGTAGCTTTAAGTATACAGCCCATAAAGCAATACGGTCTCTCTAACTTAGTATATAGATAAACTCAAACTGTAATGAAAATGAAACGTCGTGAACTCCTGCGTTGGGGAACTGGAATTGCCTTCGGATGGGTAATTGGTAAAGGGATAGTGGCGAATCTCTTTCAACCCTCCTTAAAAACTGATATCTCCAAGAATCATCTAAGCTTCCCAGATGGAGCTTCTCCCTTGCTGCGGTTTATGTCTGTTGCTGATACTGGAACTGGGGCCGAGGGCCAATATGCAGTGTCCTCAGCCATGGTTCAGTACGCCCAACAATTCCCCTGTGAATTGGTGGTTTTAGCGGGAGATAATATTTACAACAATGGTGAAATTGAAAAAAGTAAAGCCGTTTTTGAAGACCCCTATCGCCCCTTGCTTGAACAAGGTGTTCCCTTTTATGCCTGTTTAGGAAATCACGATATTCGCACGGATAATGGTGTGCCTCAAACCCAATATCCTCTGTTCAATATGGGAGGCAAACGCTACTACAGTTTCCGTCGGGGCAGTGTGCAATTTTGGGCTTTAGATACCAATTCTAACGCAGACTGGGTAAACCAATTGGCTTGGTTGAAGCAAGAGTTAAGCCAATCCGATGCTCCTTGGAAAATTGTGTTTGGCCATCACCAAATCTATTCTTCTGCTCACTATGGATTAAACACCAAATTAATTGAAACTCTCACACCGTTATTTCAAAAATATGGGGTGCAACTGTATATTAATGGCCACGAGCATGTCTATGAAAGAACGTATGCGATTAATGGTACAACCTACCTCATTTGTGGAGCAGGGGCAGGAGTACGGGATGTCGGTCGTTCAACATGGACAGCTCATTCTGCGTCTCGTCTGAGTTTTGCCGCTTATGAGGTTTATGAAGATCGCATCCTTGTCCAAGCAATAGGTACGGATCATCAAGTGTTCGATCGGGGAGTAATAGGAATGGGTAATGGGTAATGGGTAATGGCTGTTCTCTATGTCTCCCGATTTAACTTAAGAGAGAGCATCCTGTTGAGCAGTCAAGAGATGCTCAATTCCTACTTCTGCCCTATCGAGCATCTGATTGAGTTGGTGACGGTTAAAGCTGCCCTGTTCGGCGGTTCCTTGAACTTCGATCGCCTCTAGGCGATCGTTCATGACCACGTTAAAATCGACTTGGGCAATGACATCTTCTTCGTAGCACAGGTCTAAATAGGGTTCGCCTTCAAGTAATCCAACGGAGACAGCGGCGACTCGATGACGCAAAGGAGACTGGGTTAATTTACCTTGTGCTAGTAATTGATTAATGGCATCCACTACAGCCACATATCCTCCAGTAATGGAGGCGGTACGAGTACCGGCATCTGCTTGCAGGACATCGGCATCGACGGTTAGGGTGCGCTCACCTAACTGTTCTAAGTCTAAAGATGCTCTTAAACTTCGTCCAATTAACCGTTGAATTTCTTGTGTGCGTCCTGATAATTTCAAGAGTTCTCTAGGGTGGCGTTGGGGAGTAGCGTTGGGAAGCATCCGATATTCTGCGGTGAGCCATCCTTTCCCCGTTCCTTCTAAAAATTTGGGTACACTCTCTTGTACGGATACGGTACACAAGACTTGAGTATCGCCAAAACTGGTGAGGACTGAACCCCAAGCAAACTTGGTGAAACCGCGTTCAAACCGAATGGGACGGAGCTGATCCGGTTGACGACCATCAGGACGGGGTAGAGCCATAATATCTTAATGTTCCCTGGAATTTGCTATCAGTCGAGTTTGCAGTTCGGCCAGCACTTGGTCTTGGGATTGATTCCCATCGACGGTGAGTAGTCGCTGACGTTTGTCATAATAATCCAGAATGGGGACAGTTCGAGTTTGAAAGAGTTCAATCCGTCGTTCGATTAAGTGGGGCAGATCTTCTGATTCACCCATGGCTAACCGCCTTTCCATCATTACTGTTTCTGAGGTATCTAGGAAGATAGCCCAGTTGAGTTGTTGCTGTAGCTCATCGAGTAAAAAATCGAGTTCTTCGGCTTGAAATGCGGTGCGAGGATAACCTTCTAGGAGCCATCCAGTCGTGGTATCAGTTTGTAGGAGGCGATCGCGGATAAAAGCAATTAAAATCGGATCGGGTACAAATTCTGCCCGTTCTACATAGGGTTGGCATTGTACACCTAATTCTGTTTGCTCGGCGATCGCCCTTTTCAGAATCCCTCCCATAGACACTAACGGAATCTGGAAGCGATCGCACAAACCCCTCGCTTGTGTACTTTTCCCCGCACCCGGGCCGCCCAAAATCACCAATCTCAAGGTTTTTTCCTCCCCAACTCGTCTTTAGTAGACCAGAGTACCAAATAGCCTTAGCCCATCGCGAGGTAGTCCCTAGGCTGACAGGGTGGGGTTTGGATCAATAGATTTTGGCTTTCATCAAGCTCAAGTCAAAGGTGCTTTGGATGCTGGCAAGAGTTTTAACGCTGCTGTAGGACATGGGAGATTAGGGTTTTTTCGATTCATTCCTGACAATAACAAATAACCCGATTAGCACGATTAACATTGGCAACACTCCCCTGAAGACAACCACATCTACATCGTATCGGATGGTTCATTTTGCTATTTCCTCACTTGAAGATTTAGCCCCAGGATACCCTATTTGCTTGAGCTGGAGGCATTCATTTCTAAAAAGAGTTGACACTATACCGTCTGGACGGTATAGTGAATTTGTAAATGAATTTTCGCTCTTGGTAATCCAGCCTTTAACCCAGTGCGGCTTGCCGATAAAAGTGTGAATTACATTTATTGTCTACACCTGGTTTTGAGGCTATTACTATGGCAGTCGATCAAAAGTCAAAAGCGAGATCGGCAACTCGTGAAAAAATTTTGCACGCTGCGAGTCAAGTCATCCTGAATAAGGGTGTGGAAGCATTAACCCTGGATGCAGTTGCTCGACAAGCAGAAGTTAGCAAAGGAGGATTGCTCTATCACTTTCCGAATAAGAATGCATTGATTATTAATTTGGGTGAGCAACTGCTGCAAAATTTTGAAGCAGCTCTACAGCATGAGTTTGAACAAGATGATGCACCGGGAACGCCGGGACAGTGGCTCAGAGCTTATGTCCGTTCTACGGAACGAATAAGTCAAGAATCCCTTGCCTTGTTCGCCCGTTTATCATCCATCCTTGTCGAAATACCACCTGAACTATTGCAGTATTTTGCAGCTTATGAAGAGCGGTTTAATCAACATCTTGAAGCCGACGGACTCGATCCAGTACAGGCCAGGATTATTCAGTTAGCTATTGATGGACTATGGTTTTCAGAAGTCTTTCAAATGCTTGTACCCAATGCAGAAATGCGCGATCGCGTTGTGGAAACCTTATTAACGATGACGCGCTCTGTTCCATCGACCGATTAAGTCAGTATTGACAACCTCTAACAGTCAATCAACTCGCTGATTCTGGGAAGTTCCATATCGTTTCAATCCAATTTGAAGGAGATTTTTCATGCAAGGTCATCAAATGCAAGACGCAACTCAAAATCCGGCAAAAGCGATCGCGAATGCGAATATTGTTCCTCTGAAACCATCCGATTTTACAATAGCATCAGAATATCTTGCAGCCGCATTCAGCCAAGATCCTATGATCGGTTACTTTTTGCCGGAAGAAACCGCAGCCAAGAAAAGGGCGCTTCAGCACTTTAGCCGATCCTTTCTCAACTTCGCGCAGCTATACGGTCACATTTATACCACTGCTGACGATCCTAAAGGAGTAGCCATTTGGTTACCTCCAGAAGCATTTCACATTTCGCTGCCACAGCTCTGGCAAGTGCTAACATCAGGACTCATCATCAGTCCATTGTATATGCGTTGGAATCGGATACAGGAATTTTTGGCATTCTTAAACATGGAGATTCAAATGCACGACCAGCTTTCTCCAGAACCTCACTGGTATTTAGGAATGCTAGGCGTTTCGCCAAAATGCCAGGGACAAGGAATTGGAGGAATGCTGCTTCAGCCAGTCTTGGAAGAATTAGATCGCACCAAGATGCCTTGTTATTTAGAAACAACTACTCCCGGAGCCGTGCGGTTCTATCAGCGGCATGGGTTTGAAGTAGTTCACCAAGGCATGTTTGCCGATCGCCAGTATTGGTCAATGAAACGCTATCCCCAAAGCTTATCCGAATGAGACTCATACTTCAATGATGGCGATCGCGGCAGACATCCTAAACATGCGATCCAACCCAAATATCAAAGCCAATATGCTCTAGATTGGGATAACAACTCCGGTAATAGGCCTCACTTACAAACAACCTGAAAACAGAGTTAATTAAACTTCTGGTTGTTCATCAGCTAGAGCTTGACGGACTTTCTGAAAATCCATAGCTCCAGCAATACGAATACCTTCGGGGGTGGCGTAGGCAACCTCTGGATAGGGTTTAGGCAAGGAATGTTGGGGCGCTCTGGCAACTTGACCAGCAATACGGACTTGAGTTGGCTCCATATCTAAAGCCATAATCACACATTCTGGGTTCCCGATCGCCCCCGCATGGGCAACTCCTCGCAATCTTCCCCAAATCAGGATATCGCCATCGGCAACAATAGAGGCTCCGGGATTAACATCTCCTTGGATAATTACAGTTCCCTTATGACGAATTTCCACACCCGATCGCAACGTCGTCTGTAAATAGAGGGGTTCTTCTTGCAGTTGTAGGGGTTGGGAGGGAGCCGACTTGAGGGGATCGGTGCGGGTAACTTGTTGCACCGAATAGCCACAAGTGGCGGCTGCTACGGCAGTTTGGCGGCGTTGGGTTTCCACCTGTTCTAATTGAAGTTGAGATTGTTTCAGAATATCGGCGATCGCCTGGAGTTGGCGCATATCCAATAAACGGTCTTCGGCGATTAAATGAACCGGTACATTCGATTCTCGCAGACGATCGCTGCCTTTGAGCAACACCTGAATTTGTTGAAACAACTCCGTCCAAGTACAGCTTAATTCCCCCTCTGGGGGTAAAACCAACTGAAAATGAGTATCTTGGGATTTCAACTTTACCGGAATATCTTTGAGCGATCGCTGTTCCGGGGGTGACTCTGGGTCAAATTCTGCACCTTGGCTTCCCTCAGCAACCCCCTCTAGAGATCGATCCTCTTGCTGTGGAGTTTCGGGGAGGGGTGCAGGCAGTTCTGAAGCCACAGTATCAACGGGTTGATCCGGAGTCTCCTCTGAAGGAGCCGCATCTAAGCTGACAGCAAAAGTTAAGGAAGCGGGGGAAACAGAAGATTCAGGCATGAGCGATCGCATTTTGCATTGCTTTTAGTGCATTATATAGCGCCCGGTGCTAGTCATTATCAAAACTTAACTCATGTCCACCCAGGTAATTGTTGACAGGCAAGCCTATGCAGAACTGTGTTCCTTTGCCAAATTCTGACTCGACTTCCAGGGTTCCTCCGTGGGTTACTACCACAATTTGGTAAGCGATCGCCATCCCTAGCCCCGTTCCTTTTCCTATGGGTTTAGTTGTAAAAAAAGGATCAAATATTTTAGCCAAAGTCTCTCGAGTCATGCCCATGCTAGCATGAATATCGATCGCTTTGTGCTGGGCTTCGTCTAACCGAGAGAAACTACGCAAAGAAAGAACAATACTAGAGTATCGATGTTAATCATAGAGTAATTTGGGATAGGTTAAGTGAGGCGATCGCCTTTGTCATCTTCCCAACGATTACAACTGGCTATCACCCGGTTAATGTTTCCCTAATCTAAAACAGACCTTAGTGAAGCTTTTCCATGGCTGTTTCTTCAGCCACTTTTTTGCCTTCATCCAACAGATACTCTAAGAAAGCTGTTGCAACCACGGATAACTGTTTACCATTGGGATAGACGACAAACCAATTGCGTTCAATGGGGAAATGCTCCACATCAAGGATTGCCAGCTTTCCAGTAGCGCCTTCTAGGGCTAAGGTATGCAAGGATAGCACCGACAGACCTAAACCGCCCACGATCGCCTGTTTAATGGCTTCATTTGAGCCTAATTCCAGTTTCACTTTAACGCTAATATTCTCCTGATTAAACAGTTTCTCAACGGCACGACGAGTTCCCGATCCCTCTTCCCGCATAATAAACTGTTCCCCAGATAAGCGCTCGATGGGAATCTTTTGTTGTCCTACTAGGGGATGTTCTCGCTGGGCTAAAACAACTAAGGGATTTTCCAGAAACTGGTGAGCTGCCACATCTAAATTTTCCGGCACTTGGGAGAGAATATAGAGATCGTCAAGATTTTCGGACATGCGGGCTAGTAATCCTTCATGGTTAAACACCTGAAGGGCAAAATCTACACCTGGATAGCGTTGACAAAAAGGCCCTAGTAAGCGAGGAACAAAATATTTGGCAGTAGTGATTACACTGAGTTTAAGCTGTCCTTGTTTCAATCCCTTTAAGTCAGAAATGGTCATTTCCAACTGGGATATGCGGTCAAAAACATCACGGCAAGCCGCGAAAAGTTCCTGACCTGCCTCCGTCAGATATAATCGTTTACCAATTTGTTCAAATAAAGGCATTCCCACAGCCTTCGTTAATTGCTTTACTTGCATGGAAATGGTAGGCTGGGTTAAATATAACTCTTCTGCTGCCCGCGTAAAGCTGCCGTGACGGGCTGCGGCTTCAAACACTTTTAATTGATGCAGAGTAGCTTGCCTCAAAACCTGTTCCTCAATTAGAAAATTTTATTCATAGATATAAATCTATCATATTTATTATCAATAGTGCATTACCCCTATCGATATTCTTGCGCTATCATCAGGATCAGAAAGAGCGAAAGAAACCCTTCCGAAGAGGATGCTACCTGGCGATCGCCAGTTGGAGAGGTTGGCACAGGACACCCAAATTCCTAGCTTTGCAGTTCGCCCCATTTTGGCAGCAGTAAAGTATTTACTTCTTGAGCTGAAACGTTCGACGGTGTAGCATCCTTTTTTTTCTACTAGGCTTCTTGCAGAAGCTGGGGAATAGGCAATAGGGAAAATCTAGTTTTACGCTTTCCTACCAACTCATATCAAGTCCGAATAATTCAGTAACTCAAACTCTTAATAATCATTAGCTTATTTTGCGCCCTTAAGTTTATTTGAGCTGCAATCATAACTCATTAATTTCCATGATTTCCTAGCCTTGATTGACCTCTAGTAGGCGAGAGGTAAGAAAGCGATCCATCCAGGATTCAAAATAGGCGCGGTTAGCCTGTTTTTGCTCTGGATCGGGGGTGTCGAGGGGATAGGGAGTCAGTCCTTTCATGGCTGCTGTGGTGACGCAGTACATGGACTTCTGGAAACTGACACAAATTTGCACTAACAGGTCATCTTCGCCGCGACGACTGCGTTGATAGAATTCGTGTAAATAATCGGGGAGAAAATGGCGCATATCGTGCATTAGTAAAGTGGGCGGAATGCCTGCACCTCCGGTGGGGAGGGGGTCAGCGTAAAGTGCTCCATAGTTAAATTCCGCTTGTTTTCCTGGAATTTGTCTAGCTTGGGCGTTGTAAGAAACAGTTCCGAGGAAGGGCGTGCCGCGAAAGAAGATGGTATCGACGTAGGGAACGGCAGTTTCCATTAAGAATTTGAAGTTTTGGGAAGGGGGAATGAGGTCGTAGGGTTTACCGCTAATGGTTACTGTGTAGGTGATGGGGGTATTGGCGGCAGCGACTAAACCCGCGAGAACATGCTCGACGACTTGGGGAATAGATTGGATCTCTTGGCAATCGTAGCGGTCTGAGAGGTCGATAAACATATCACTCATGACGCGCCAAAACTGACCTAGGGCACTGGTATAGACCATTTGCCGTACTTGTTCGGGGAGAAAGTCGGGAAAGAGTTTATGGAGTAGTTGCACCCCTGGGTTGTATTTAATTTTAGCCGCGATCGCCTGTTCTGCATATTGGGCAAAGGTGGGGCTATCGAGATAGGTATCCATTTCTCCACCGCCATGCCAGAGCATCACGCGCATGACATATTCGGCATATTCATAATTAATGCGATCGTGCCACCAATGTTTGAGCAGTTTTTGCAGAGTTATTTCCCCATTAAAGTACTTAAAGAAGGGGAAGAGGACTAAAAACTGTTCCTGAGCCATATAAATCAGGTTTTTGGAATAGGCATCCAGAACGACTCCATAGCTTTTGAGAATACCCACTACTTCCAGAAGATTTTCTTGAGAGTGGGGTAGCAATTCACCACCGGCTTCTAGACGTTCAATGTAGGAGGCAAGGGGATGTTTAGAGGGGGAAAGGGCGATCATGGGGTAATGGGTAATAGGTAATAGGTAATGGGTAATAGGGGAATAATGCAGAATTCTCCGTGTCCCCGTGTCTCCGTGCCCCCGTGTCTTGCCCACTCAAAATGGTGTTACTCGGAAACATGGCCGTACTGGTGGCTTCGCTCCACTGGACGAGGGTACTGGGAAAGAGACCGAAGAAGACGATCAAGAGGGTTAGGGCGATCGCCGGAATGCGATCTGACCACTGCACTGGGGGTAGGTTTTGCACGACTTCGGAAAGGCGGCCAAAGAAAGTACGATTCACTAAGAGGAGGTAATAAACAGCAGTTAAGCCGGTTCCCACCATACAGGTGAGGGTGGGTATGGGGAAGGTGGGAAAACTACTCCAAAAGACGAGAAATTCGGAGACAAACCCAATCATACCGGGAATTCCGGCGCTGGCCATCACTCCCATAATCATTAAGCTGCCAATGAGGGGTAGTCCGCGCTCTGGGTTCAGGAGTCCTTTTAAGATATTGAGATCGCGGGTTCCGGTTTTTTTGTAGACGACTCCCACGACTAGAAAGAGAACAGCAGAAATCAAACCATGGCTAACCATTTGCACGATCGCCGCTAGGAAACTGAGGGAGGTTGCCGTTGCACCAGCGAGCAATATATAGCCCATATGGGCGACGGAGCTGAAAGCGACCATTTTTTTCATATCGGTCTGGGCGATCGCACTCAAGGCTCCATAAATGGCGCTAACAGCAGCCCAAACTGCTAGGCCAGGAGCGAGGAGACTCCAAGCATCAGGAAGCAGGAGGAGGCCGAACTTGAGCAGTCCGTAGGTTCCCAGTTTCAGCAATACGCCAGCGAGGAGAACGGAGATGGGAGCAGAGGCTTCGACGTGAGCATCGGGAAGCCAGGTGTGGAAGGGAACCAGGGGAATTTTAATGCCAAAAGCAAGCAGGAGACCCCCAAGGAGGATCAGTTGGGTTCCCAAAGGTAGGGTTTGAGCGATCGCCGGGTCATAGCTAAACGTACTGGCTCCGCTTAACCAGGTGATGCCCAGGAATGAAGCCAAGAGGGCAATACCGGAAACGGCGGTATACATTAAAAATTTAGTTGCGGCATATCCTCGGCGCTTTCCACCCCAGATGGCGATCAGGAGATAGAGGGGAATCAGTTCGAGTTCATAGAAGAGGAAGAACAGGAGATAATCTTGGGAACAGAAGGCTCCAGAAACGCAGGAGTTAAGCAGCAATAGCAGGGCATAATAGAGCCTAGGCCGTTGGATTTGACGATCGCTGCTTGCAATGGAGACGAATGTTAATAAGCTGTGGAGTAAGATGAGGGGAAAGGATAGGCCATCAATGCCCAGATGGTAGGTTAGGCCTAGGGCTTCTAACCAAGGTACGAATTCTGTCAATTGCAGTTGGGACTGATGGGGATTAAATTGGAGAGCGATCGCCACTGTCCAACCCAATAGGAAAAGGCCGAGGGCAATGGCCAGTTTGCGTATGGTTTCAGGTTTGATTTCAGCGGGCCAGAAGGCGATCGCTGCTGCACCTAAAACCGGGCCCCAGATCAAAACACTGAGCATTGACGATCCTAAATTGATATGATTGAGGTTTGCAAGGGTTGATTGTTTATTTAGCCTATCAAATCATGGGCGATCGCAACAGACTTCAGTCAGATTGTTTGATGCTCAGAGTAAGTGCCTTTAGACTGGGGAGTGTCAATACAACGCTTATTTGCCAATCTTCTCGAAAACGCCTTAAACTATACCCCTGCCGCCCGCACCATCACGGTTTCCCTCAAGCAAAAAGAGGATGCGATCGCTGTTTCTATCCAAGATACTGGTATTGGTATTGCCCTCGAACACTTGCCGTTAATCTTCGATCTCCTGTGGAGATTAGACAAAGCTCGCACCCATCGCGCTGGAGCTTTCGGCTTAGGCTTGGCGATCGGTTGTGGTACATGGCGAGAGAGAATTCAACACTATACTCCATCAACCCACCCCTTGACTCTCCAGTTGGGTGGAGTGTTTACACTCTAGGCAATAGATTAGAGGGTGAAGGTTATGCAACAGCAAACGCTACAAGTAGAAGGCATGTCATGTGCCGGTTGTGCCCAACGGGTTGAAAACCTGATTCAAGGCATATCAGGGGTTACGAACTGTTCTGTTAATTTTGCCCTCAGGGAAGCAACCGTTCAATATAATCCTCGTGCTGTTAGTTTAGATCGGATTCAACAAGTAGCTGCAGATGCAGGATATCAAGCCAATCTTCCTTCAGAGGAAGAGAGAGAAGCACACTCCGATCTAGAGCTACAACAGTTACAACAAAAACTGTGGCTAGGGGGAGCGGTTTCAGTTCTGTTAGTGGTGGGTTCTTTCCCGATGATGACTGGACTTTCGATACCGGGTTGGCCCCATTGGCTCCATAATCCTTGGTTGCAATGGATGGTGTCAACTCCGGTCATGGTTTGGTGTGGTCGTTCGTTTTTTGTCGGAGCCTGGAAAGCCTTTCAACACAAGAGCGCGGATATGAACAGTTTGGTGGCTTTGGGGACGGGTTCAGCCTATTGCTATTCTTTGTTTCCGACGCTATTTCCTGGATTTTTTGAAGTTCAAGGCTTGAGTGCAGATGTATATTATGAAGCTGCTGTGGTGATTATTACCCTGATTTTATGGGGAAGAATGCTGGAGCATCAAGCCAGATCGAAAACTTCATCAGCCATTCACGCTCTGATAGGTTTACAACCGAAAACAGCACGGGTGATGCGGGATGGGGAAGAGCAGGAAATTCCGTTAACCGAGGTGCAAGTGGGCGATCGCCTCTTCATCCGTCCGGGCGAAAAAATTCCCGTCGATGGTAGAGTCATTCAGGGTTCCTCAACGGTTGATGAATCCATGGTTACTGGGGAAAGTATCGCAGTGGATAAACAGCCCGGTGATGAAGTTATTGGCGCAACGATCAATCAAATGGGTAGTTTTCAGATGGGAGCCACCCGCGTAGGCAAAGATACCGTTTTAGCGCAGATTATCCAGTTGGTGAAAGATGCCCAAAGTTCTAAAGCGCCCATTCAGAAATTAGCCGATCGCGTCACATCCTGGTTTGTGCCTGCGGTTTTAGCCATAGCCGTCCTCACCTTTCTCACCTGGATACTGTTGACAGGCAACCTCACCCTAGCCATGGTAACCACCGTCAGTGTTTTAGTCATTGCCTGTCCCTGCGCTTTGGGGTTAGCCACGCCAACCTCGGTGATGGTGGGAACCGGGAAAGGGGCACAACAGGGAATTCTGATCAAAGGAGCCGAAAGCTTGCAACTTGCCCATCAGGTGCAAACCATTGTTTTAGATAAAACGGGAACCCTGACAGAAGGGAAACCCACGGTTACGGACTATATCACCGTTCTGGGAACTGCCCACGGCAATGAATTGAAACTTTTGCACCTGGCAGCAAGCTTGGAAAAATCCTCTGAGCATCCCCTAGGACAGGCTGTAGTGGACTATTGCAAACGTCAGGGTATTAAAAAGGGTTTTAGCGATCCGGAGCAGTTTCAGGCAGTTCCTGGCTGTGGCGTGCAAGGTTATATTAGCAATCGCCTCATCCAACTGGGAACTCGGCGATGGATGGAAGAGTGTGGGGTCGATCTGGCGGTGAAAACGTCTCAGGGTGTGCCATTGAGCGAGTATCAGGAGCCGTGGGAGAGTACCGGAAAAACGGTAATTTGGATGGCAGTGGATGGACAGGTGGAAGCAATATTGGCGATCGCCGATGCCCTCAAACCCTCTTCAGAAACTGTAGTTAAACGCCTACAGCGCATGGGGTTAGACGTAGTGATGCTCACAGGAGATAATCAGAAGACAGCAGAGGCGATCGCCTCACAAGTTGGTATTACCCAGATTGTCGCCCAAGTGCGCCCCGATCGCAAAGCCGATACAGTGCGCCAATTGCAACAAAACGGTAAATTAGTCGCCATGGTTGGCGATGGTATCAATGATGCCCCTGCCTTAGCGCAAGCCGATGTCGGCATAGCCATTGGTACAGGAACCGATGTGGCGATCTCTGCCAGCGACATCACCTTAATTTCTGGCGACTTACAAGGCATCATCACCGCCATTCAACTCAGCCATGCCACCCTAAACAATATCCGCCAAAACCTATTTTTCGCCTTTATTTATAACACCTCCTCCATCCCCATTGCCGCCGGTATTTTATATCCTTTCTTCGGTTGGTTACTCAATCCCATTATTGCCGGGGGAGCGATGGCGTTAAGTTCCGTTTCTGTTGTTACCAACGCTCTGCGCTTACAAAAATTTCAACCCCATTGATAGTGCTTTGTACTAGGGAATAGTGTACTCCATAACAGCACAAAGTGCTGTATCTCAAAGACTAAAAGAGCCAAAGGGATTTAATAGTTATGGAGAAATTCAATAATGGAGTGTTCTACAGTTCAGATTTGCTCAATAACCAGGTAGCCGTTTCACCTAATGATATTTCCACTAGTTGGAAACCAGATGAGTGTCAAACTGCCGTTACCGGGATAAGTTCTGCCTGCGATCTGGGAAAAATCCCCGAACCTTCGGCAGTTTTGGCACTTTTAGGCGTTGGTGCGTTTGGTTCTCTATTCAAGGGGCGCTAAGGTTCATAACTGTAGTAGCTCTCTGGCTGTTTCGCTTCGCGACATGAAATGCCCCTACAACCCTATCTCACTCCTGTCAGTCTCTCTCTCGTGGGAGAGGGCTACGAATCAATGAAAATGGTATAGAATAGAGTCAAACTTATTCACCCAACCATTCACTTAAATTAGGAGAAAAGAACAAGAATGACCCAAGTGGTAGTCGGAGAAAACGAAGGAATTGATTCAGCTCTACGTCGCTTTAAGCGCCAAGTGTCGAAAGCCGGAATCCTGGCGGATGTGAAAAGCCGCCGTCATTTTGAAACCCCTCAAGAGAAACGCAAGCGTAAAGCAGTCGCGGCTCGGCGTAAGCGACGCATGTCTCGCTAGGGAAAAATTGTTGAGATATATTTATTTCAATTCAGGTTGATACACCACGATCTATCTGGAAAAACAGGATTGGTAGGGGTGAACGGTTGTTCGTCCCTACCAATCCTGTTTAACCCTTAATCGGATTATAGCGCTAGGCAATAGGCAATAGAAGAGAGAAACCCTATAACTATCACTATTAAATTGCTCAACTACCCTGACCATTGTGTTGCCGATTCACGGTTCACTGGGCCTAACATCAGTTTTCTAGACCCCTGGGGAATGTAAATCCAACCTAAATCTTGTAGACGGTTGACTAAATTCGAGATGGTAACCCCTAATTGATCCCGGAGTTGGTATAGGGTAGACCACCGAGTAAGATTTTGGCGATGACAATATTCGAGAAGGATGTTCTCTGGCATCAGCAGACAACTGGCAAAGTATTGTGCCTGCCACTCAATCGATTCGAGTTCGGTTAAGGAACTATTCGGACGACACAAGAAAGAATCGCTACTGCTGCTCAGATTACATTGTCCTTCTTCACTGACTTCTGCATGGTTGATATGCAGCATCCAATGGCCGATTTCATGGGCTAGGGTAGAGGCTTGAAATCCTTCGGGTAAGCTGAGAATTTCTTCATTAAGTTCAATTTGACGATTCAAGGGGAGAATACGGGCCGCAATGGGCCCGTATTCGTCCGAGGGAATCCGATCCCAAACCACTCCCAAATCTAGAAAATCAGCGATACGGTCTACTTCTAGGGGCCAAGAGGGTTTCCAGTTCGGGGTAAATTCCATGCGTAACAGGAGGTCGTTGGCCCGACGCTCAATTTCTGGTTTGGGATAAAAGCGGTAGGGTTTGATTAAACTCAACTGGGGGCATCCTCACTGGCTGCTTGAAAGATTTTTTCGGCGAAGTCAGGGTTTTCTCGTAAGCGTCTCAGGAGCATGGGCATGGCTTGGGCATTTTGCTTGAGCAGTTCCTCATATTGGTGAGGAATGCGTCCAGCTAGACAAACCAGCATATCGGGTTCAAGGTCGAGATGTTTGGCCAGGGAGCGGATGACATCTTCTTTGGGAGGATAGTCAGCGCGATCGTTTTCTAGCTTGGACAGGTAGGTAAAGTCAAGCTTGACCAAAGCGGCAAGACTCCTTTGGGAATAGCCTTTGTCTTTGCGTGCCCTACGCAGAATTTTACCAAATGTTTCTGTGGTCATTCGTTTTCTCCATTACAAATCTATCCTATCTCTAGTTTGAATAAAAAATCAAAAAATGGGTTGCCGGTCGGGATAGATTTGGGCTAGGATAAGGGCGTTGAAAAAATAATCAACGCAGCGATTGGAGGCAAAACAATGGCTCAAACTTGGACAGATACGACCTATAAGCTTGATGGCACGGAAATGACGATTTTGACCAGTCACCCTCGTCACGATCAGGTTTCGCTCTATGTACCGGGATATTCTTTAGGGGGTAATGGGTTCTCAATTTTCTTTACCCAAGATCATATTGAACTGCTGGAGACCCTATTAGATCAATTAAAGCAGTTAAAGGGCAGCGATCGCCTCTCCCAAGCTGAACCGGTTGCCCTTCGCCGGTCTTCACCAGCAGAATTGGTGGGATAGGGGAATGGGGGAATGGGGGAATCATTAATTACCCATTACCCATTCCCTAAAGAACTGCAATACAGTCAATTTCGACCAAAACATCTTTCGGCAAGCGCGACACCTCTACACACGCGCGAGCGGGGGCATTCTCCGGGTCAAAATAACCTGAATACACCTGATTGACGGTAGCAAAATCATTCATATCCTTGAGGAAAATAGTCATTTTCACGGCATTTGCAAAGGAAGCGCCAGCCTCGGCTAAAACCGCTTTCAGGTTATTCATCACCTGTTCCGTTTGCTTGGCCACATCATCGGTATAGACCAATTGATTGGTGCTAGGATCGATCGCAATTTGACCAGAAACAAACAACATCTGACCGCTCGCGGCGATCGCCTGATTATAGGGCCCAACGGGAGCTGGAGCCTTCTGAGTATTAACCACTTTACGAGTCATTCTTCTTCCTCCATCCACTTAAAACAATCGGGGACGCAAGCCATAATTGCGGTACATCCAATAATCTTTCAAAATGCTGTCATGGTCAAAACATAAATTGGGCGGCACTTGCCACAACTCAAACAAATCCAAATTCTGAGCATCATCAGCCGCCTGGGGTTCCCCCATAGCCGCTGCAATCATCACCACCGATAAAGTATGCTGCCGAGGATCGCGCCCCGGCTCAGAATACACATGGAACTGTTCCACCAACTCCACCGATAACCCGGTTTCCTCCTTCGCCTCTCGGATAGCCGCCGTTTCCACCGACTCCCCATAATCAACAAATCCCCCAGGAATTGCCCATCCAAACGGAGGATTTTTACGTTCAATCAACACAATCGGGCGCTCAGGGCGGTCAATCATCTCAATAATGATATCAACCGTAGGCGTAGGATTACGATACTGCATAGTCAAGTGAAATATTTAAAGATTTGCCTATTCACCAAATTTAAACCCAAGGACACCCCAAGAACATGATAAGGTCATCATGTTAGCTGCGAAATACGCCAATTGTAGAATATGCCCTCTTCTAGACTTAGTGGCATCTTACTCCATCCCACTTCATTTCCGAGTCGGTTTGGTATTGGAGACTTAGGCCACGAAGCATATCGCTTTGTTGATTTTCTTGCCCACACGCACCAAAAACTGTGGCAAATCTTGCCTTTAGGGCCAACCGGTTTTGGAAATTCCCCCTATATGTGCTACTCAGCCATGGCTGGTAATCCCATGCTTATTAGTCCTGAGTATCTCAAGGATGACGGTTTACTCCAAGAAGATGATTTTCTTCATTTGCCTGAATTTCCCCTAGATTGGGTAGACTTTGAGCGGGTAATTGCCGTGAAAACAGCCCTATTGGAAAAAGCCTGCCAAAACTTTCAGGGACAAATCGAGGACTCCAGCGAAACGCAAGAAGCCTTTGAAACCTTTTGCCAAGAAAAAGCCAGTTGGCTCGAGGATTATGTTCTGTATATGTCCCTCAAGGACGATCGGGAGGGAAAACCTTGGTATGAATGGGATGAAGCGTTAATTAACCGGGAAAAAAGCGCTCTGGAAGCGTCTAAAGAGCGGTTACAAGAGAGAATTTTTTACCACCAGTTTACCCAATTTAAGTTTTTTCAACAATGGGCAGCACTCAAAGCCTATGCCAATGAGCAGAATGTGGACATTATTGGGGATATTCCCATTTATGTTGCCCATGATAGTGCGGATGTCTGGGCTAACCGGGACAACTTTTTGATCGATCCAGAAACCGGTCAACCGGAACTGATGGCAGGTGTTCCCCCGGATTATTTTAGTGAAACGGGTCAGTTATGGGGAAATCCAGTGTATGACTGGGAGTATCTAGAGAAGACTGATTTTAAGTGGTGGATTCATCGCTTCCAGACCATGTTAGAGTATGTGGACTGGATTCGGATCGATCATTTCCGGGGGTTTGAGTCCTTTTGGGCGGTTCCTGAAGGGGAAGAAACGGCGATGAATGGAACTTGGATGCCCACCCCTGGAGAAGCGTTTTTTGAGAAATTGGAGCAGATGTTAGGTAAGCTGCCCATATTAGCTGAAGATTTGGGAGTGATTACCCCAGAGGTGGAAGCTCTGCGGGATAAGTTTGGATTTCCAGGGATGAGGGTCTTACATTTTGCGTTTGGTTCCGATGCTGGCAATCCGTTTTTGCCCTATAATCTACCGCGCAACTGCTTGGTTTATACGGGAACCCATGATAATAATACGACTTTGGGTTGGTTTGAGAACGATCTACCCGATTGGGAGTGCGATCGCGTGGTGAATTATTTGGGTCATTTGAGTCCCAATGGTATTCATTGGGATTTAATTCGTTTAGCCTTGTCTTCTGTGGCCAATTGGGCCATTATTCCCATGCAGGACTTTTTGGGTTTAGATGAGCGAGCAAGGATGAATACTCCTGGACAGGCTGAGGGAAATTGGAGTTGGCGTTATCGTCCAGACTCGATTGGTACATGGTTGTGCGATCGCCTCCAACTGCTCACCCAACTCTATGGTAGATCCTCAAAGGGCAGTTAACTGCGGGAGAGCTGGTTCGCTGTAAAGATCACTTCTTCTACAGCACCCGGTTCTCCCAGTTTTTCAGATTTCCCTTCGTTGAGGGCAACAGAAACCGCTCCAGCATTACCCGCTACAATAATCAATTTTTGATGGGCAACCCAGGTTTGTTGGGTTCCTTCAGTCAGAGTTCCTTCAAAAGCGGTTTCTCCATCCGCTTCAATTAATATCCAAGACGGTTCAGTGACGATCACGCTGACCCGAACCGGTTCGATGGAGTTCGGATCGGGTTCAGATTTGACGACTAGGGAAGCGGGGGAGGGTTCCGAGGGAATCCCTAGGGGTGAAGGGGGACTAGAGGCGATCGCTTCGATTTCTGGTGCAGGTTGTTCAACTAAATAATCGACAGACGACCCCACAGAACGCTCAATCCAATAGGATAGGCCATTGACAGAACCAAAAATAATAGCCACATATAACAAATACAAATGAACCGGGCGCAGTTGCCACATGGGCCAACGCATCCAAGAGGCCTTAAGCAAGTTAAATCGAGACTCTGAAGGGAAGGGACTGGCAAAACTAGAACCATCGAGTCCTAAAAAATCGGCATAGCGTCTAAGGAAATAATGGACATAAACGGGTTCTGGGAGTTGTTCGAGTTTTCCCTCTTCGATCGCCCCAAGCAGGCGTTGTCGGATACGGGTTTTTGTGGCAATGTAGTCTAAACTCAAACCTTTTTCCTGACGGCGATCTCGTAATTGAGACCCCAGGTCAATTAAGACGCTCTTCAAGGAATCAAACTCATTGACTGAGGATTGTATGGTTTTCTGTTTCTTCATCAATTACGCTCCTTCACCACCGATCTGTTTGTACCACAGTTTCCTCTCAAAGCTGTAATTTCCAAGGTTCTCAGATATCGATATTGCCCTTTAGGTAAGGCTTTGAGTTGAATTGAGCCAATGGCACTCCGATGGAGACTCAGCACGGGATACCCTAGGGTTTGGGCCACCTTACGGATTTGCCGATTCCGACCTTCCCATAAGACAATTTCCAGCAAAGTTTTGTGAGTGCCTTGCGATCTCATTCGCCTGACTTTAGCGGGTAGAGTTTGGATGTTTTCATAGACTATACCGTTTCTCCAGTCTTCGAGAACCGATTCTGGGGGAATTCCTTCGACCCAAACGCGATAGGTTTTGGGGATACTATGGCGAGGGTGAGTCATCTGAAAGGTCAAGTCTCCATCATTGGTGAGCAATATTGCCCCCGTCGAATCAACATCTAAGCGACCGACCGGGTGAAGACCGGTATGGTGAGACAGAGTAGGAGGAAGGAGGTCTAAAACGGTAGTGCGATTTTGAGGATCGGCACAGGTACAAATCACTCCTAAGGGTTTGTTCAGTAAGATATAAAGGGGTTGGGGACGATGGTGAAGGGAAAGGAGAGAACCATCAATTTCGATCGCATCGCGATCGGGGTTCGCTTTCTGGCCGAGTTGATGCACCACTTGACCATTAATGCGAATGCGACCCTGTTGGATCATCACCTCTGCCTGTCGTCGGGACGCGACACCCCAACGAGATAAAATTTTTTGTAATCGTTCATCCCTGGGTAGATGACTCGAATCAGCCTCCATCATTGTTGTGATACTCACCAGTTTTAGGGTTAGGTTAAGAGGTTAGCGAAGAAAAAAGTTTTGCTTGACTGGCAGTCCCAGTTGCTGACAACTGGGTAATCTTTACAAATCTTACAAGAAGTTGCCCAGAACGGGGGGGAGTTCAATTAAAAATTCAAAATTAAAAAACTCAAAATGATTACCTTTGCCTTAACTCAGTAGTCTGAACGGATTAGGGGAGGCGAGAATTAATCAAGGTAGAGATTAAGGTTTATTCAAATCCCCTGATGGCTGTTGAGGTAGATAAATTTCAATCCATGCTCCTCCGGTTTCTAGATGATTACTGGCCTTCACCCATCCTTGATGAGCTTCAACAATTTGCCGGACAATGGCCAATCCTAATCCACTACTGTGAGTTAAGGCGGTACGGGGAGGGTCAGATGAATTGGAGGACAGAGCGGGAGAAGTTTGGCTGCTAGAGAGGACTCGGGCACGGGAGGGTTCTCCCCGATAGAAGCGCTCGAAGATATAGGGTAAGTCAGTTTTTGGAAAACCTACACCGCCATCAATAACTTCAAGATGCACCCATTTCTGAGATGGAGTGGTTGAGTTTGGGCATTCTTCTATACTGAGTTTAACCCATATTTGACCTTGGAGGGGACTGTATTTGATGCTGTTGTCGAGGAGATTAATGAACACGCGACATAAGCGATGTTCGTCGCCGTGGATCAATAGCCGTTCTGGGCCAGAATATTGCAGTTGGAGTTGTTTCTGACGGGCTAGGGGTTCGAGGGCGATCCACGAAGAGCGGATCAGGTCAGGTAGGTTGATGGGTTTCCAGTTCAGGCTATAGGTCGATCCCCGTTCGAGTTGACTTAGATCGAGAAGGACTTGGACAATATCGCTAAGGCGAATGACTTCGGAAAGGAGGCGATCGATCCAGTTGCGCAGGGGGGGATTGAGGCGAGTTTGAAGGGTTTCGGCGACGAGACGAATGGAGGTCAGGGGAGTTTTGAGTTCATGGGCAACATCGGAAAAGGCCCGATCGCGCTGGTTGGCTAAAGTGAGCAGTTCTTGGCGGTTTTCCAAGAAAACTCCGACGCGACCTTTCGACAGAGGAATACTATAGGCTTTCAGGGCAATTTTGGGTTTGAGCGATCTCTGAGTATTCTGCGGTTCTACTGTTGGCGCAATGGGTTGAAAGTTCCAGTATTTTTCGACCGGTTTTTGGGTCGTGCGGGTTTGCTCGATCAGTTCATCTAACTCATAGGAGCGGACAATTTCCAGCAGTAGGCGAGGACTGTTGAGTTCTGGAGGACTAATGCCAAAGAGTTGATAGGCTTGGGCGTTACACCAGATGAGTTGATTTTGATCGTCAACTTGTAAATGTCCTAGGGGGGCACAAGTGAGGATTGATTTCCAGTAATCTATATCTTGTTGTAGATGGTATTGATGTTTCCGTTGATGGGAGATCGCCCTTACTAGACGTTCGGGGAACCGGCGCATCAGTCCTGAACCAGAGGTCAATTCAGGTAGGATTCGCTTGATTTGTTGTTCTAAGCGAAATTGACATCCTAGCCATAGGAACAAGCCTACCGCTAATCCCAGTAAGAATCCGAGTAGTGGCACAATCATAGCTTCTCTTGATTATCACCTCATCGCCTAGGGTTTGGATCGCATTTTCAATGGGGCGATTTTAGTTAGCTAAAGCGGTATCCAAATCCACGAACAGTCAGTAAATATTCTGGGTGACTGGGGTCGAGTTCAATTTTTTCGCGTAGCCAACGAATATGTACATCTACGGTTTTGGTATCTCCCATGAAGTCGGGTTCCCAAATGCGCTCGATCAGTTGGTCTCGCGACCATACTCGTCGAGGATGGTTCATAAAGAGTTCGAGTAAGCGGAATTCTTTGGGAGAGAGGTTAATTTCTTGGTCGCGGACGATGACGCGGCATTCTTGGGCCAATAGGGTAATGTCTTTGATTCTCAGGACTGAGGGACAAGATTCGGGAATGGGATAGCGGTTGCGCCGCAGGAGGGCGCGCACTCTGGCCACTAATTCTCGCACGCCGAATGGTTTGGTAAGGTAGTCATCTGCTCCAACTTCTAATCCGACGACGCGATCGGTTTCTGAGCCTTTGGCACTGAGAATGAGGATTGGTACAGTATGACCTCTTTGACGCAGCCAACGGCAAAGGTCAAGACCATTGATCGAAGGTAGCATCAGATCGAGAACG
The DNA here is from genome assembly GCF_982964205.1 of Roseofilum sp. NCBI lineage: Bacteria > Bacillati > Cyanobacteriota > Cyanophyceae > Desertifilales > Desertifilaceae > Roseofilum > Roseofilum sp. The sequence continues at coordinate 22,693 of NZ_CEZBFX010000034.1, forward strand.
ATCGCATCAATAGAGTCTACAGGGCGATCGCCTCCTTCCTGTTGTTGATGAAATAATTCCACGATTCCCCGACCATCTTCAGCCGCGATCACCTCAAATCCCTCATCCCGTAAGGATAAGGCGACCGTTTCTCGAATCAATTCTTCATCTTCGACGACCAAAACTCGCCCTAAACTCAATTGTGAATTCGTTTGGGTTGTTTCTATCGGCAATGTAAATACCATGACTAGCCTACTAACTCCGACAGTACGATTCCCTTAAGCGTACCAGCTTTTTTTGAAAAACATCACATTTTTCCAATTCAATTCATGTGAGTTTTGTCTATACTTTGTCTATATGAATAGACGATTGATTTCTAGGGCTTTTATCTGTTGATAGCTAACTTTATTGTCCAATCATTCCGTTAATCCATCTATTTTTTTCTTGGATTTTCTTCAACGTAATCCCCGAATTTTATGGGGAGCTTCTTCTCACCTAGGACTTTAAATTCATGGTCATTTTAAACTAGCGATCGCCAGGTCAACTTTCACTGAATTGTTTAAAGGTTGCATTTTCCCGATAATCATCATGCAAGTCAAGAATGCAATTAAAGGATTATGAAGAAAACATAAAGTTGTGATTGATCAAACTTATCTTCCTATTCAGATGAGGTATAACTGGCACAAGAGAATAACGAATCTATAAAACGTCCGATCAATAAAGAGTCAAGATTTTTCCGATTTATCAGGTATTGACTCTCTTGATTGGGTAATACGGATAACACACTGATAACACTCTCCTTTTTGCCTCGATAGCCCCTAACTCTCATTCAGGCAAGGAGATTATGACTATGACAGCTTCAACTGTTGTCAAACCCCCCCCCAAAATTCGAGTTGCAGTAGCCAGTAAGGACAAGGGTTTAACCAACGAGCATTTCGGCCATGCTCGCGAGTTCCTCATCTATGAAGTTGATGCTCATCAAGCTCAATTTCTGGAAAATCGCACCGTTAAACCCTATTGTCACGGCCCAGAAGGAGGCCCAGGAGACCTCAGCGAGAATATTGCCGCCTTATCCGACTGCACAGCAGTTTTAGTGGCTAGAATTGGTGCACTACCGGAAAGTCGCCTGCAAGAAGCCGGGATTGAAGTCGTACAAGTTTACAACACAATCGAAACTGCTGTCTTAGATTTTTATAGTCAATGGGTTGAGAAATCTATTCAATCAATATAGCGCCAAGATAACCCAGACCAGCACGTTGGATCTCCATCAAGTAGAACACGTGCTATTGCCGGTTTTTAGCTATTCATGCCTGTCCAAATTATCCTCAATCCTCATCGAAACCATGGACGTACGACCCTCAACAATTTATCTCGATAATAATGCAACCACCCGGATTGCCGACGAAGTTTTAGAAGCCATGCTTCCCTACTTACAGGACTATTATGCGAATCCTTCCAGTATGCATACCTTCGGAGGACAATTGGCCAAACCGGTACGAAAAGCACGGGAACATGTGGCCCAATTATTAGGCGCTCAACCTGATGAAATGATCTTCACCAGTTGCGGTACAGAAGGGGATAATGCTGCTATTCGGGCTGCCTTAGCCAGTTATCCCGATAAGCGCCATATTGTTACCACTAAAGTTGAACACCCGGCCATTATTAACCTCTGTAAGCGGTTAGAAAAGCAAGGCTATACCACCACCTATTTAGGCGTAAATGAGAAAGGGCAACTCAATTTAAATGAATTGAAGGCAGCGTTGACAGAGGATACGGCTTTAGTGTCCGTCATGTGCGCGAACAATGAAACGGGAACCCTCTTCCCCATCGAAAGAATTGGGCGCATTGTCAAAGAACGGGGCATTTTGTTCCATGTAGATGCGGTACAAGCGGTGGGTAAAGTGCCCCTGAACATGAAAGAGAGTACCGTGGATTTTCTGGTGTTATCTGGACATAAGTTGCACGCTCCAAAAGGTATTGGGGCCTTGTATGTTCGCAAAGGGGTAAGGTTTCGGCCCCTTTTAATTGGGGGACATCAGGAGCGAGGCAGACGTGCAGGAACGGAAAATGTACCCGGTATCATTGCTCTAGGGAAAGCGGCTGAGTTGGCGATGCAGTCGATGGAGACTGAAAATAAGCAAGTCCGACAGTTGCGCGATCGCCTCGAACAAAGCATTTTAACCACCATTCCCCATACCCAGCTTAATGGACATCCTGCCTTAAGACTGCCCAACACCACCAATATCGGCTTTAAGTACATCGAAGGAGAAGCCATCTTACTCTCCCTCGATCGCTATGGAATTTGTGCCTCCTCCGGATCGGCTTGCACCTCCGGTTCCCTAGAACCGTCCCACGTTCTGCAAGCGATGGGACTGCCCTACACCATTTTGCACGGTTCCATTCGCTTTAGCCTATCTCGGTATACCACCGACGCAGAAATCGACCAAGTATTGCAAGTGATGCCCAAAGTTGTAGAACGACTCCGCCAAATTTCCCCCTTCAAAGATGCCACCGACGAACAGCACGGTTGGTTGAGTTCAGTGGGGGATAAACAACTGGCTCAAACTCGCTAAATCTATAGCCATTGACCAACCTTTCTAACCATTCAAACTCAAGGGAGCTGCTAGAACTATGTGGGACTATACGGATAAAGTGATCGATTTATTTAACAATCCTCATAATATGGGGGAAATTACCCCCTCCGACTGTGAAGAATATGAAACTGTTGCTGTCGGTGATGTCGGCAGTATCGCTTGTGGCGATGCCTTGCGGTTGCACCTAAAAGTCAATACTCAAACCGAACAAATTATTGATGCCAGGTTTCAGACCTTTGGATGCGCCAGTGCGATCGCCTCCTCTTCTGCCTTAACCGATCTCATTCAAGGCATGACCCTCGATCAAGCTCTAACCCTCAGCAACCGAGAGATTGCCGACTTTTTAGGAGGGCTTCCCGAAGAAAAAATGCACTGCTCCGTCATGGGACAAGAAGCCCTAGAAGCAGCCATTTACAACTACAAAGGCATTCCCCTAGAAGCCGAAGAAGAAGACGAAAGCCCCTTAATTTGTCGCTGCTTTGCCATCACCGAAGGCAAAATTAAACGCATTATCCAGGACAATCATCTCACCACAGCCGAACAAGTCACCAACTATATCAAAGCAGGCGGCGGTTGTGGTTCTTGTCTGGCTGAGATTGACGATATCTTGGCTGAAGTGACCCAAGAACGAAAACAACAGCAGCATATGAACCAGGTTGCTGTTGAAACCTGCGTCGAATTAGCCGAAAAACTCGCCAGTGCCTCTCCAGAACCGGCATCTGAGCTGCCCTCATTAACCACATTACAAAAGATTACGTTAATTCAACAAATTTTAAATGATGAAATTCGTCCGATGGTAGCCATGGATGGCGGTGATGTGGAGCTTTACGACATAGAAAGTAATCTTGTTAAAGTCATCTTAAAAGGAGCCTGTGGCAGTTGTCCGAGCGTGCTGACAACCCTAAAGCAAGGCATTGAGCAAACTTTGCGCGATCGCGTCTCAGATGATTTAATCGTCGTTGCCATTGAATAGCACTCTATAGACTTAGAAACAAACCTGCTCTATCTTCTCTAAATAATCCATATAACCCTTATCTAAAGCACGGTTTAGCCGTGCTTTAGTCATGATATAGCCCTGTTTTTTGGGGAATATATTAAAAATCTTGTTATAATAAATTAACTTTTAAAAATATTTAAATAATATCAATTTCTGCATTTTCATAATCCAGTTTTTGCTAAGAAAATAGAAAGAATTAACAACAAAGTAATTGTTTAAAATTAAAAGACAGAAAAAGTAAGCAAGATCACTTTTATTGAGTGAAAAATATTTTTTGTGTAGTCACATATACAGTTATTTTGCTTTTAAAAGTTTATAACTATATTCGTAGGCAAGAAAAGTAAAGTCATTCCTGAATCCATCTAGATCGAGGAAAACTTTGCAGAGTATATTGTCAGTGTTTCAGAAGTTATTCTCTTTAATCGTAGTGGCTTATGTTTGTCAATAGAGAGAGGAAGTCTTAAACCACCCCACTCTATTGATTCTTCTGTAAGCCATTACTTAACTACCCCAAACAGGAGGTTTAATCATGAGGAAAATCGCTGTTTACGGAAAAGGCGGAATTGGTAAATCAACCACCACTCAAAATACAGTTGCTGGGTTAGTTGAATTAGGCCGCAAAGTCATGATTGTCGGTTGTGACCCCAAAGCTGACTCCACTCGGTTACTGCTCGGTGGCTTACACCAGAAAAGTGTCTTAGATACCTTACGCGAAGAAGGCGATGACGTAGACTTAGAAGACATCCGCAAAGAAGGCTTTGGGAAAACCTTATGTGTTGAATCTGGTGGACCAGAACCGGGTGTTGGTTGTGCAGGACGGGGGATTATTACCTCCATCAGTATGCTCGAACAACTCGGAGCCTATGAAGAACAAGTTGGTTTAGACTACGCCTTCTACGACGTTTTAGGAGACGTAGTTTGTGGTGGATTTGCCATGCCCATCCGCGAAGGCAAAGCTCAAGAAATCTATATTGTCACCTCTGGTGAAATGATGGCAATGTATGCTGCCAACAACATTTGTCGAGGTATTATGAAATATGCCGAGTCTGGTGGCGTTCGGTTAGGTGGATTGATTTGTAACTCCCGTAAAGTTGACCGAGAAGCAGAACTGATCATGGCTTTAGCCGACGCATTAGGCACACAAATGATTTACTTCATGCCACGGGACAACATGGTACAACGGGCAGAATTAAACCGGAAGACGGTGATTGAATACGCTCCCGAATCCGAACAAGCGCAACATTATCGCAACTTGGCTAAAGCCATTGATGAAAATACCAATCAAGTCATTCCTACTCCCGTGTCTAATGATGACCTGGAAAAATTACTCGTGAAATATGGATTATTCGGTTAAGGATACACCCGTATTCTCAACGGACATCCATTCCTTTTGTTGTATTTTCTCATTTTTGAGGAGGAAAAACTCAAATGCCAGTCGCTATTCGAGCCATTGTTCGACCAGAAAAAGCCACTGATGTGATGCAAGCCTTATTGAACGCAGGCTTTCCCGCCGTCACCAAAATTGATGTTTACGGTCGAGGCAAACAACGGGGTTTGAAAATTGGGAACGTTCACTACGATGAACTGCCCAAAGAACTGTTAATGTTCGTCGTCCCCGACGAAGATAAAGACACTGTAATTCGGATTATTCTTGACAGCGCCCGTACCGGAACCGAAGGAGCCTATGGAGATGGAAAAATCTTCGTAACTCCAGTTGAAGAAGTCTACACCGTCAGTACAGGTGTTAAAGAAACGGCTCAAGTTTTAGTCCCTTCCACACCTGAAACTTCTCCTCGAACTTTAGTGACGACTTAAATTCAGATTGATCGCTGTATTGCTGATTGTTAGGGGTCATATTATTCCTAAGAATATATCCAATAGGAATCTCCAGTTTAACCGATCGTTTAACCCCTAACAATTGTAATTCTACTGTAGATTAACACTGAGGAAAGAGACATGAAAGAAGTGATTGCGATTATTCGCATGAACAAAATGCATGAGACCAAAGAAGCCTTGATTAAGGCAGGTTTTCCTGGATTTAATGCCGTAAAAGTTGTAGGTCGAGGACGGCAAGCCATGGAAGCAGAAGTGGTAGATGCCTTAAATAAGCATCCTGAAGATGCATCAGAGGTATTGCCTTTACTTGCTCATGTTCCTCGCTTAATTCCCAAGCGTTTGGTTAGTTTAGTTGTTCCTGATGAGTTGGTCAAAGAAGTAGTCAATACCATCATCAAGATCAATCAAACCCGGAATGCTGGAGACGGCAAGATCTTTGTAGTACCAGTACTCGACAGTATTCGGATCCGGACTCGCGAAAAAGGTAATTTTGCGATCGATGAAATGGGTTCAGGCATGTTTTTTGCCTAAAGTAGTCCCTAATCTAGTTGATATCGAATGATAGGAGAATTTATCTCAAACTAGCCGGATTTACTGTGAGATTAATTCGGGACGGGAGAGCGGAAATACAAAGCAGATCAACTCTAAGTATTGTTCTCTTCTCTCGTCTTTACGAACCCCAAACATAATGGAGAGAAAACCATGACTGAAAAATTATCACCGACGACTGATTTTGAATCAGTATCCCAACAGGCACAACAAGGTGTGATGCTTTCTCCGTCTCCCATAAGTCTGGAAGAGACCCAGGATAGTATTGCGGAAATTATTGAAGCCTATCCGAAAAAAGTCGCTCGCAAACGGAGCAAACATATTGTTGTTCGTGACCCATCTATTCCGGAGCAAGAAATTAACGCTAATGCCCGTACAACTCCCGGAATTATTACTCAGAGAGGATGTGCTTTTGCGGGATGTAAAGGTGTGGTTGTGGGGCCATTTGGTGACTGCGTACACATCGTTCACGGTCCGATTGGGTGTTCCTATTATTCTTGGTTAACTCGACGCAATCAGTTTAAACCGAGAGAAGATGGCAAAGATTTTTTGCACTATTGCTTCTCTACCGATTTGAACGAACATGATGTTGTGTTTGGTGGTGTGAATAAGCTGAAACAGGCTGTGCAAGAAGCCTATGATATTTTCCAACCCAAATCGATTACGATTCACTCCACTTGTCCGGTGGGATTAATTGGAGATGATATCCAAGGTGCGGCTAGGGAAATGACGCAGAAACTCGGACTTCCGGTCGTTGCCTTTAACTGTGAAGGATATAAAGGAGTCAGTCAATCCGCAGGACACCATATTGCCAACAATGGTTTCTTCCAACATTGGATTGGAAATGATACTGAAACGGAAGAAATCGAAGGATTTACCGTTAACCTGATGGGTGAATATAACATCGGGGGTGACTCTTGGGAAATTGAGCGGGTGCTGGAAAAATGTGGCATTAAAGTGGTTTCCACATTTAGTGGCGATGCCTCTTATGATGATGCGATCAAGGCTCATTTAGCCAAAATAAATCTGGTCATGTGCCATCGTTCCATTAACTATATGGCAAACATGATGGAAGAGAAATATGGTACGCCTTGGATGAAAGTGAACTTTATTGGCGTTCATGCTTTTGCCAAGAGTCTGCGTAAGATTGCCAAGTTCTTTAACGATCCGGCTTTGACAAAACGGGTAGAAGACGTGATTGTGGAAGAATTGGCGATCGCCGAAGCTCAGTTGACCCAGTACCGCAAACGACTCGAAGGAAAAACGGTATTCTTGTTCGTTGGCGGTTCCCGGGCCCATCACTACCAAGAACTGTTTGCAGATCTCGGCATGAAAACCATTGTAGCAGGCTATGAGTTTGCTCACCGGGATGACTACGAAGGACGGCAAGCCCTACCGAATATCAAGGTGGATGCAGACAGTCGCAACATTGAAGAATTGGATGTAGAACGGGATCCAGAGCGCTATAATCCTCCATCGGACGCAGAAATGGAACGTCTGCGTAACGAGAATATCATGAATGACTACAAAGGCATGATGCCCGATATGGGTGAAGGCACATTGCTAGTAGACAACATTTCTCACCATGAACTCGATGTGTTGATCAAACGCTTTAAACCCGATCTGATTGGTTCTGGAATTAAAGACAAGTACGTGATTGAGAAATTCGGCGTACCTTGCAAGCAGTTGCACAATTATGACTACGGTGGGCCCTTTGCTGGTTTCCGAGGTGCAGTCAACTTTGCCAAAGATGTGGATCTACGAGTCAATAGCCCCACTTGGCAATACATCAAAGCCCCTTGGGATTAGGGTTAACGGGCTGGAAAGCCCCTACCCTCCCTCCTCCAGTTGCAGGGGGTTTGTCCTGAACTCGTTGCAACTCTCACCCTTCATTCATCCCAACTCGGAGAGAAAATCATGTTAGAAGCAACCCCCAAAGAAGTTGTAGAACGTAAAGCGCTACGGGTTAACCCCGCCAAAACGTGCCAACCCATCGGGGCTATGTACGCCGCATTAGGAATTCATGGATGCTTACCCCATTCCCATGGCTCACAAGGATGTTGTTCTTACCATAGATCGCACCTAACTCGTCATTATCGCGACCCGATTATGGCAGCAACCAGTTCGTTTACTGAAGGTTCAGCGGTCTTTGGTGGTGGTGCAAACTTGCGCCAAGCTTTCACGACTATGTACAAACTGTACGACCCTGATGTAATTGCGATTAATACCACCTGTCTGTCAGAAACCATTGGGGATGATATTCCGACGTTGATTCGGGAAGCGCGGGAAAGTGGGATTATCCCAGAAGGTAAAGTGGTAATTCATGCCAATACCCCCAGTTATGTGGGAACTCATGTGACGGGTTGGTCTAATATGACGGCTGGGATTGTCAAGTACCTTTCAGAGAAAACTGAAACTCCCCAACAGCAAATTAATGTGATTCCGGGATATGTAGAACCGTCCGATATCCGCCAGATTAAGCATCTCCTCGATCAAATTGGGGTGAACTCCGTGGTCTTCCCAGATACCAGTGATGTAGTGGATACGCCGCAAACGGGAACATTTGAGATGTATCCCAAGGGAGGAACCTCAGTGGAAGCGTTGCATACTACTGGCGATAGCATCGCAACTCTGGCTCTGGGGCCAGATGCCTCGAAACAAGCGGCGAAAGAACTGGAAAATAAATGCAAGGTTCCCTATCAGTTGTTGGATTTACCCATCGGTATTGCCGCAACGGATCGCTTTATCCAAGCGATTATAGAAACCACAGGTGCAGCCGTTCCAGAGTCCTTGAAAGATGACCGGGGTCGGTTAGTAGACCTGATGACGGATATGCAGCAATATCTCTATGGCAAGCGAGTGGCTTTAGCTGGAGATCCCGATCAAATTGTTCCCTTAACTGAGTTTCTCGTCAGTTGTGGTGCTAAACCCATGTATGTAATCACTGGAACAGCTTCCAAATATTTCACCACACGCTGTAAAGAAATCTTGGAAGAATGGGTTCCCGATGCGATCGTCAAAGATGACACGGATCTGTTCTATCTACATCAATTGATCAAGACTAATCCTGTTGATTTACTCATTACCAACGTTTATGGCAAATATATTGCCCGTTCGGAAGATATCCCCTTAGTCCGGTTTGGTTGGCCGATTTTAGACCGTGTTGGTCACAGTTTCTTCCCCTCTGTTGGCTATAAGGGAAGTATGCATCTGTTGTGCAACATTATCAACACGATTTTGGAACGCAAAGATCGGGATGACCCCGATGAAATCTTTGAGTTAGCTCTGTAACATTAATTGCTCAAGGGTGAGGGGGTATGGTCTAGATCCCCCAACCCCGTATTCGTGTCAGCAACAGCCGATTCAGGTCGGCTCTGTCTCAACCTTTGTGTCTAAATCAGGAGGATATCATGAGTAAACTAACGAAACCCGAACACCACATTTTTGTTTGTAATTCTTTTAGAACCAAGGGAGAAGCTCAGGGCGTTTGCAACAAGAAGAAGGCAGTGAGTTTAATTCAGTATCTCGAAGGTGAATTGGTCGATCGCGGACTCGATAATGTCTTGGTCTCTTCTACCGGTTGTCTGAAACTCTGCGATCATGGCCCCGTGATGATGGTCTATCCAGACAACTATTGGTACGGGGAAGTGGATGAGGATGCGATCGATGAAATTCTCGATGCACTTGAAGACAATCAACCGGCTGAAGAATACTTATTTGCCACTTAAAGCCATCCCCACGAGTCAGGTTGGGGACAGCCATAACCTCCCTTTGTCAAGGAAGATTTATACCCTCAAGGGCGCAAGCCATGCGCCCTTCCTTATTACTTCTCATTCGGACAAAATTATGACTGGAATTTTAAGAGAGCGAGAGCAACAAATTCACCGCAAAGGAAATAGCCCTTTTGAGTTTGCTTGCAATAAAGAAAGTTTGGCGGGTGCGGTTAGCCAAAGAGCTTGTGTTTTCTGTGGTTCTCGCGTCGTTCTTTACCCCATTGCCGATGCCATTCATTTGGTTCATGGCCCCATTGGTTGTGCGGCGTATACTTGGGATATTCGTGGCGCGCTCTCTTCCGGCCCAGAATTACATCGACTCAGTTTTTCCACAGATTTACAAGAGCGAGATGTGATTTTTGGTGGTGAGAAAAAACTCGACCAAGCCCTATGTGAATTAATCGATCGCCATCATCCCAATGGTGCATTTGTCTATTCAACTTGTATTGTGGGTATTATTGGAGACGACTTAGAAGGAATTTGTAAACGAGTAAGCCAAGAAAAAGGCATTCCGGTTATTCCCGTACAGTCCGAAGGCTTTAAGGGGAATAAACGAGCCGGATATAATGCCGCTTGTCGAGCCATGTTTCGCTTAGTGGGCATGGGCGATACCACCGGCATTTCTCCCCACAGTATTAATATTTTGGGTGACTTTAACTTGGCTGGAGAGATTTGGATTATCCGTGAATATTTTGAGCGAATAGGCATTCAAGTAGTCGCTAATATTACTGGAGATGGACGGATCAAAGACATTCAGCGATCGCATGGTGCAGCCTTGAATGTGGTGCAGTGCTCTGGGGCAACCCTGGACTTAGCCAAAATGATGCAAGAAGACTATGATGTCCCCTTCCTGCGAGTCTCTTATTTTGGCATTGAAGATATGGCAGAAGCCTTATATTCAGTTGCTCGGTTCTTCGATGACGATCCCACCATTTTGCAACGAGCGCAAGAGTTAGTGCGCTCTGAATTATCCACCCTTTATGGACAGTTGAACGAATACCGCAAAGACTTAGAAGGAAAAACCGCAGCCATTTATGTCGGTGGTGCATTTAAAGCCTTTTCCTTAGTCAAAGCATTCCGGTTATTGGGGATGGATGTGGTCATGGTAGGCTCACAAACCGGAACCCAAGCAGATTATCAAGAACTGCATGAAATCACCGATGAAGGAACCATTATTGTTGATGATTCTAATCCCTTAGAATTATCTGGTTTTTTGAAAGAAAAGGATGTGGATATTTTTGTGGGTGGAGTTAAAGAACGCCCCATTGCCTATAAATTGGGGATTGGATTCTGCGACCACAACCACGAACGAAAAGAAGCCCTGGAAGGATTTGTCGGAATGCTCAATTTTGCCAAAGAAGTTCACTCTACGGTGATGTCTCCCATTTGGCAATTTGTGCCTCGACGTAACCAGCCGGAGTAATCGACAAATTTTGATCGTTGCAATTTGGGAGAGGGAAAAATCATGGGTAAAATAAAAATCAAGCAGAAAACCGAGGCTTATGTCTCCACAACCAATGCCTGCAAACTCTGTAAACCTCTAGGAGCTTGTATTGCTTTTCGAGGCATAGAAGGATGCGTTCCCTTCTTGCATGGATCTCAAGGCTGTGCAACGTATATGCGCCGTTATATTATTAGTCATTTCCGAGAACCGATTGATATTGCCTCGTCTTCTCTGAGTGAAAAACATGCCGTCTATGGGGGCGGGCCAAACTTGAAAAAAGGTATTCTCAATGTCATGGAGAAATACCATCCCGATGTCGTGGGAATTGCCACCACTTGTTTAACGGAAACCATCGGCGATGATGTGAAACGATTCTTATTGGAATTTCAAGAAGAATTTGGTCAAGAAGAGGAGCCATTACCGACTTTGGTACGGGTGGCAACTCCGAGCTATAGTGGCACTCACGCGGAAGGATTTCATGCCACGGTTAAAGCCGTTATTGAACAATTGGTGGGGGTAGAAAGTTCAGCTCCTTCCGTTTCCTGTTCCCTAAATGTATTGCCGGGTTTAGTTTCTCCGGCAGATCTGCGCTATCTGCGAGAAGTTGTCCAAGATTTTGGCATTAAAGCTACAATTTTACCTGATTTTTCGGATACATTGGATGGGCCGGCGCAACTGGATTATCTGACGATTCCAGAAGGCGGAACCCCGGTTGCTGATATTCGCGCTATGGATCGGGCGATCGCCACTTTGGAACTCGGACGAGTCTTGCAAGGCACAGGCAGCACCGGAGGAGAAGTGTTACGCGAGCGTTTTAACCTACCATTGCACCCCTTGGGACTCCCCATCGGTTTGCGAGAGAGCGATCGCTTCTTTAACACCCTGCAAGAACTCACCGGACAACCCATCCCCCAAATTCATGCATCCGAGCGGGGACGGTTAGTCGATGCCTATGTCGATGCTCACAAATACGTCTTTGGTAAACGCGCCGTAGTCTACGGAGAGGAAGATTTAGTTGTAGGATTAACCGCTTTCCTCGCCGAAGTTGGCGTTAAACCGATTCTCTGCGCCTCTGGAGGCAATAGCGGCGAACTTTCTGCCGCCATAGAAGCCGTCACCGCAGATATCGTCAGAGAACCCGTCCCCGTCCGCGACAATGTAGATTTCTACGAAATTGGCGAACAAATTGACCAAATTAAACCCGATTTGATCATTGGCACCAGCAAAGGATATCCCATTGCTCGCAAACATCAAATCCCCATGATTCGCGTCGGTTTCCCCATTCACGATCGCTTTGGCGGACAGCGCCTACTGCACCTCGGCTATCGAGGAACTCAGCGCCTTCTCGATCAGATTGTTAACGCCGTTATCGATAAGAAACAAGCCGATTCCCCCGTGGGGTATGGCTATTTGTAGACAGCGAGATATCGAGATAGGGGGATGGGGAGATGGGGAGATAGGGAGACGCGGGGAAACGGGGACACGGAGAAATTAGTTGTCTCCCCATTCCCCCATCCCCCCACTCCCCCATTCCCCACTTCCCCATTCCCTATTCCCTATTCCCCATTCCCTAAACCAACCATCACGGAGAACCTAAAATGACTACCGCCATTGATTACGAAAAACATCCTTGCTTCAATGTCGATGTAAAAGGACAATATGGACGAGTTCATTTACCCGTCGCGCCGAAATGTAATATTCAGTGTAATTATTGCAATCGCAAATATGATTGCGTGAATGAAAGTAGACCGGGAGTAACCAGTAATGTTCTCTCTCCAGAACAGGCACTTTATTATATGAATGGAGTGTTGGAGAAAGAACCCCGAATTACTGTGGCGGGAATTGCTGGGCCGGGAGACCCCTTTGCGAATCCAGAGCAAACGTTACGGACGATGGAATTATTGCGGGAAGAATACCCAGAATTAATTCTTTGTCTGTCGAGTAATGGACTGAATTTAAAGCCGGAATATATTGCCAAAATTGCGGAAATTGGGGTCAGTCATGTCACCGTTACCATGAATGCAGTAGACCCGGAAATTACGCGCAAGGTTTATCGTTGGGTTCGGGATGGCAAGACGGTTTATCAAGGCTTAAAAGGAGCCACGTTATTGCTAGAGCGGCAATTGGAAGCGATTAAGAATTTAAAAGCCGCCGGAGTAGTGGTGAAAATCAACTGCATCATCATGCCGGGAATTAATGACCATCATGCGGTGGAAGTGGCGAAAAAAGGAGCAGAATTAGGAGCGGATTTGTTCAATGCGATGGCGATGTTCCCGACTCCAGATACTCCTTTTGAGGAATTGACTGAACCCAATGGCAAGATGATGAATCAAATTCGCAAAGAGTGCGAACAGTATTTGCCACAAATGCGCCATTGTACGCGCTGTCGGGCTGATGCAGTCGGACTTTTGGGTGAAGACCGATCGCAGGAATTTGCCGGTTGTTTGGCAGAGTCTTCCAAACGGAAAATCCCCCAACAAGTCAGCAATCGCCCCTATGTTGCTGTAGCAACTGTTGAAGGCGTTTTAGTTAATCAGCATCTGGGACAAGCGCCACAATTGCAAATTTGGGAACAGACAGAAAATGGATATAACTTGGTTGAAGAACGGTTAACTCCAGAAATGGGAACCGGATTTGAGCGCTGGCAAAAATTAGCCAATAACTTGCAAGATTGTCGTGCTGTTTTAGCCAGTGGCATGGGAGAAAATCCCAAGCAGATCTTGAGTCAATGTGGCATTACGCCTATTGAACTGAGTGGGTTTATTAACCTAGGCTTAAAAGCTGTGTATGACGGGGAAGACCTGTCAAAATTCAAACGGCGCAAACAAACTGAATGCACTCGACTCGCCGCAGCCGCTTCTGCATGTCAAGGAGATGGCTTAGGTTGTGGTTGATGTCGAAATTCAGTGAGGAATGGACTCATGGTGAATGAAACGATAAGTTCTAGTGTTCCTGGCTATTCTGATGAGCCGGGGCGATCGCTCTGGCAAGAGATTTGGCTCGATTTTCAGACGATCTTCGAGCGCGATCCAGCCGCGAGAAATACTTTAGAGGTGTTTTTCTGTTCCCCCGGATGGCACGCCTTGATTTTCTATCGCATTGCCCATTATTTGCACTGTCGCCAGATTGGGTTAATCCCTCGCCTCCTATCGGCGATCGCTCGGTTTTTCACGGGTGTGGAAATTCATCCCGGCGCTCGTTTAGGACAGAGCATCTGTATCGATCACGGTATGGGGGTGGTGATTGGAGAAACGACAATTTTAGGCGACTATGCCCTGATTTACCAAGGGGTGACGTTGGGGGGAACGGGGAAAGAACAAGGCAAACGCCATCCCACCCTCGGACATCATGCCATTATCGGTGCAGGAGCCAAAATTTTAGGGAATATCCAGATTGGTAATCATGTTCGCATTGGTGCCGGGGCAGTGGTTCTCAAGGATGTTCCCCATCATTGCACGGTGGTGGGAATTCCGGGTCGCGTGGTGCGAAATTATGGCAAATCCCTCGATCCGTTAGCTCATGGAAATTTGCCCGATGTTTATGGAAGTGCGATCGCCACTTTAAGAGATCGCCTGGAATCCCTGGAAGCCCAATTACAGGAGAAGATTACCCATGAGTATTAATATTAATGACACTACCTTGAGGGATGGAGAACAAGCGGCTGGAGTGGCGTTTACCCTGGCGGAAAAAGTGGCGATCGCCCAATTCCTCGATCGCATGGGGGTTCCAGAACTGGAGATCGGGATTCCGGTAATGGGAGGTGAAGAGGCAGATGCCATCCGGGCGATCGTTGATTTAGGACTCAAAGCGGAGTTAATCGGTTGGAATCGGGCTAAAATTGAAGATATTCAAGCCTCCCTTGCCTGTGGACTGCATCGAGTTCATATCTCGATTCCCGTTTCCGACATTCAGATCCAGGTGAAGTTTGGCGGCAAGATATCTCAACTGTGGCGACAGCTAGAGGAAAGTATTACTTTTGCGATCGATCGTGGACTCTATGTTTCCGTCGGAGGAGAAGACTCTTCCCGCGCGAACCCCGAATTTCTGAGTGAAGTGATTCAAAAGGCTCAAGATTGGGGAGCCAGTCGATTTCGATTTTGCGATACGATCGGCATTCTCGATCCCTTTGCCACCTATGACACCGTTAGCCAATTGGTACAACAGTTTACCCTCCCAATCGAAATGCACACCCACGATGACTTAGGTATGGCAGTCGCCAATAGTTTAGCTGGAGTCAAAGCGGGAGCCACCTCCGTCAATACCACTGTTAACGGGTTGGGAGAACGAGCCGGAAATGCAGCCTTAGAAGAAGTGGCGATCGCCCTCAAACATCTGTACGGGATAAAATCAGGAATTGATACCCATCAGTTACGAGATATTTCTCAGTTTGTACAGCAAGCTTCGGGAGATACTCTCCCTCGCTGGAAATCAGTCGTTGGCGACAATGCCTTTACCCATGAAGCGGGGATTCATGTTAATGGCTTGCTGAAAAATCCTCACACCTATCAAGCTTACGATCCGGCGGAACTTGGATTAGAACACCAATTAGTTTTAGGCAAGCATTCGGGGCGATCGCTCTTGTACAATTTACTTCAAGAGCAACAGATTACTCTCCAACAACAAGAAATTCAACAATTGCTAGAGCAGGTGCGCGCTCTCGCCATTCAACTCAAGCGCGGATTAACTCAACAGGAAGTATTAGATCTGTTAGATCATACGAATCTCCCCAATACAAAGGAACTCCACTCCTCTTAGCGTCATATCAAGTCCGATTAAACCGCTATAGCAGAGAAAGAGTGGGTTAGGACTCCGGTTCAATACTAAAATCTAGCACCTATTCCCCATTCCCTATTCCCTATTCCCTATTCCCTATTCCCCATTCCCTAGCGCGCAGCGCTATATCGCTTCCTCCATGCTTTTTTATCAGGATATTCTTACTTTGAACAACTCATCTCTTCCCCAGGATTGATAAAGAAGTTGTTAAAATGGTAGTGTCCAATACTAGAATTCTAGTTAAACGACATCCAGTCAACGCACAAGTCCATCAAAGTTAGATCAAAACACGATAAGAAAGCGGCTGAGGAAACTATTGATGAAAATCCAGTTAGAAAGTAACTATTTTGATGAAAAATGCCAATGCCATCTCTGTGGTACCATTTTCTTTGCCGAAGAAATCATTGCCCGAGCCTATCGCAGTTCTGATGAATATATCACAGATGTATGTCCGCAATGTCTAGCATCAGGAGATACAGGAATCAGTCACAGAATCCGAAAACAAGCTGACTATTTACGTCGTTTAGCCAGCGAACTAGAAAAATTAGCTGATGGAGACATTGAAACTCCCAGTTTCGAGCATTTTCAAACCGTCAAGCAGTTAACCAAATCCATGCTTTAAGCTATTGAGGCTCAACTCTTCTAAGCGTTAAAAAATTCTCGTTTATCCTGGTTATCTAAACATTCTCACAACCTTGGGGGTGACGATCGTGAAAAAACGAGGATTTTTTTATCTCATTACAGCTCTAACCCTTACTGTCTGTATAAGCTGTAGTTCTGGAAATCCTGATACTTCAACCCAAACCCAGCTAACCGTATCTGTCGCTGCCAGTCTTCAGGATGTCATGCGTCCCATTGCCCAAGCCTATCAACGACAGGCATCAGATACTCTCATTGCTTATAACTTTGCTTCATCCGGAACCCTGCAACAACAAATTGAACAAGGCGCTCCAGTGGATGTCTTTATTTCTGCTTCCCCTCAACAAATGGATGCCCTAGAGCGCAAGAATTTATTACAACCCAAAACTCGGAAAAATTTACTCAAAAATCAAGTTGTTTTAGTGACTCCCAAAACAAAAAACTCGATTAAAGCGTTTGCCGACTTAACTCAAGAGCATATCGCTAAAATTGCTCTAGGAAATCCAGAAACAGTCCCCGCAGGACAATATGGAAAAGAAGTCCTCACTCAACTCAAGCTATATGAATTGCTGCGCCCCAAATTTGTCTTAGCTAAAGATGCGCGGCAAGTCCTCTTTTATGTCGAATCGGGAAATGTGGATGCGGGAATCGTTTATCAAACGGATGCGATCCTCTCTGATAAAATAACTATCGTTGCCACAGCTCCCGAAACCGATCATTCTCCCATTCTTTATCCCGTTGCTGTTTTACAGCAGACAGAATCTCCCGAACCAGCCCAACATTTTATTGATTTTCTCTGGACAGAATCTGCACAATCTATTTTCCAAGAATATGGATTTCAACTGGCTCAATAGACTGTAAAAAAACTCTAATTTTGTTCTCTATGATACTCTTTTTCTCTGGCAATATCGATAGAATACAGATCGATTTATAAACCCAATAAATTTAATGAAAATTAGCGCTCGTAATGCCTTAAAAGGAACCGTGAAAAAAGTGGTCACTGGAGCAGTGAATACTGAAATAACTTTAGAAATTGCGTCCGGTGTAGAAGTCACTGGAGTGATTACTAAAGCGTCCGCCGAAAACTTAGGATTAGCAGAAGGAAAAGAAGCGTTCGCTGTGATAAAAGCTTCTGATGTAATATTTGCTGTGGATTAATACAGCAGTTTCCTTTGCTATGGGGTACATCAATGGCGGTAAAGATAGCTAGAATAGCTCACTTGCTAGATTAAATCTGTTATTTATTCCCCCATTCCCCTATTCCCCCATTCCCCCACGGACTTGCCATGATCGATAACTTTTCTCCCTTGTTTATCTCCCTGAAAACGGCAACGCTTGCCACGATTATCACTTTTTTCCTAGGGATCACTGCTGCTCACTGGATATTCCGGTATCGGGGAAAAGCCAAATCGATTTTGGATGGATTATTTTTATCCCCCTTGGTTTTGCCCCCTACCGTTTTAGGCTTTTTCCTCTTGGTTATATTCGGGAAAAATACGCCAATCGGGTCTTTTCTTGCCCAGTTTAACATTTATATTGTCTTTACCTGGTATGCCACTGTGATTACAGCAACGGTGGTGGCATTTCCACTGATGTACAAAACGGCATTAGCTGCCTTTGAACAAATCGATCGCACGATTCCCCAAGCGGCTCAAACCCTGGGCGCAAGAGAACAGACGATCTTTTGGCGCATTAGTTTACCTCTGGCGTTCCCTGGTTTGATGGCGGGAGCGACTTTAGCATTTACCCGTGCTTTAGGGGAATTTGGGGCGACGTTAATGTTAGCGGGAAATATTCCTCACCAAACCCAAACGATTCCGATGGCGATTTATTTAGCGGTGGAATCGGGTTCTATGGAAACAGCTTGGTTTTGGTGCATGGTAATGCTTGGTTTGTCTCTGTTGATGGTAACTTTAGTCAATTTATGGCGTAAGTTTAAGAGTAAAAGTTGGAAGACGCTTTCTCCAGCGTCACTCTCCTCTCGGCAAGTCAATCGTCGAGTTTATCGAGCGTCTGAACCGTATTTGAGCGTGCAGATTCGCAAAACACTCTGCGAGTTTGCTTTAGATGTATCATTTACTAGCAGCGATCGCCAAGTTTTGGGGATTTTAGGCAGCTCTGGCGCAGGCAAAAGCCTGATTTTGCGCTGTATCGCGGGCATAGATACCCCAGATTCCGGTCGCATTGTTCTCAATGGTCGAGTCTTATATGATTCAGAACAGGGAATTAATCTGCCTGCCTCCGAGCGCCGCGTGGGGCTTGTCTTCCAAAATTATGCCCTATTTCCCCATCTCACTGTCGCGGAAAATATTGCCTTTGGTATTCCCAAATCAGTGAACATGACTCGCGCGGATATCGAAGCGCAGTTAGCTGCGGTATACTTATCGGGATTTGGCGATCGCTATCCCGAGCAACTCTCTGGAGGACAACAGCAACGAGTCGCCTTAGCCAGAGCTTTAGCCAGTCAACCGGATATTCTCCTCCTCGATGAACCCTGCTCCGCCTTAGATACCTATCTGCATTTACAGATGGTGAAATTATTAGTCGATCGCCTAGAGAGTTATCCTGGAGTGAGCCTGTTTGTCACCCATAATCTGGAAGAAGCCTATCGCATTTGCCAAGACCTCTTGGTTTTAGATCGAGGAGAGGCGATCGCTTTTGGCAGCAAAGAAGATATCTTTACCGAACCTCGGTATGAACCCGTGGCTCGAATCACCGCTTGCAAGAACTTCTCCCGCGCGACTGTCGTTGAAGATGGGCAAATTTTAGCCATTGATTGGAATTGTGCCTTAACCACCCATAAACCCATTCCCGATACATTGACTCAAATTGCCATTCGAGCGCATCATATTACCTTTGTTGCCGATCTTAACCAAGAGAATACCTTTGAGTGCTGGTTAGCCGACACCAGCGAAAGTCCTCACCGGATGACGTTATATCTCACCTTAAATCGTCCCCCGAATCATCACCGCGACTACCATCTCCAGGCAGAAATCTTTAAGGAGAAATGGGAAACCTTGCAAACCCAACCCACTCCCTGGTATGTCTGTCTGCGATCGGAGAAACTGATATTACTGCAAGAACCAAGGGTTTCGGCATTGAAGGGGCGATCGCTCAATCCCAACTCTCCCCCTTCAATTAAAAATTAAAACCTGTACCGATTTTAACTACTCAAGACCTCTCCTTGTTGAATAAAGTGCATTTTGAAATGAGTCTGTCCTTGGTTTTCAACATTAAATGTACTTTCCTTAATGGTACAAACTTCTGTCTGCCAAATTTTAGACTGATCATTAGTAACAAATTTCAGCTTTCCAGAATCCACAAAACGGATCCCTTTGACTGCTATTTGATATTGATTATCTTGGTCATCCTTAACATATCCAACAACTTTGGCTAAACAATCAATATCAACCTTTTCAAAAGAACTATTATAAACTTGATTTGCCACTCGATACCGAATAAAAGAACCTATAGGATATCGCGTGTTCAATTGTTTTTTGTCATCTTTCGAGTTATTGGTAACGGGGATAGGAGCTAAGGGTGCTAAAGGCGCTTTGGTTGTGTTTAAGGTATCTATCTTACGAATAAATCGATCGATATTTC
>NZ_CEZBFX010000035.1:0-42345 GCF_982964205.1 Roseofilum sp.
TTTGTGCGTTCAAAACCATAGGTTGGGTTTCACTTCGTTCAACCCAACATTGAGCCAACCTTGGCAGAATTCTTGAAAACTTTAATTGGCTCCAGAAAAATCAGGACGTATTCGCCGCTCACCAAGAGAATTTAGGCTGGGTTTGGCGTTGATACTTGTTTAAGTCCCGATAAAAGAAAGACGGTTGATATCCAGTCAACCGTCTTAAGAATTAGCTAAAAATAGCAAGGTTCAGGCTTGAGCCATAGGTTAGAGGGGTTGGTTCTTAGTCCGTAACCTTGGTTAACACTGGAGTCTTTTGATCCTCAGACTGAATGGTCACTTGTCCAGACTCATCCACGTCAACAACGGCTGTAGACCCTTCACCCACTCGACCAGAGAGCAGTTCTTCCGCTAAGGTGTCTTCCAACAGGCGCATAATGGCTCGACGCAGGGGACGCGCACCGTAGGCGGGATTATACCCTTCTTCAATCAACCGGTCTTTGAATTTATCGGTGACTTGCAGGGTAATGTCTTTTTCGGTTAAGCGCTTGAAGACATCTTTGAGCAAGATTTCGGCAATTTCTTTGACTTCTTCCTTGTTCAACTGACGGAAGACGATGATTTCATCTAACCGGTTGAGGAACTCTGGACGGAAGTAGGCTTTGAGTTCTTCGTTGACTAAGGAACGGATGCGGTTATACTGGGCATCTTCCGCGTTATCCTCGAACTCGAACCCAAGTCCACCACCACCTTTTTCAATCACCTTAGACCCAATGTTACTGGTCATGATCAAGAGGGTGTTCTTGAAGTCTACGGTGCGTCCTTTGGCATCGGTTAAACGACCATCTTCTAAGATTTGCAGCAGCATGTTGAAGATGTCGGGGTGTGCCTTTTCAATTTCATCGAAGAGAACGACGGTGTAGGGACGACGGCGAACGGCTTCCGTGAGTTGTCCCCCTTCGTTGTATCCGACATATCCAGGAGGAGAACCGATCAGTTTGCTGACGGTATGCCGTTCCATGTATTCGGACATATCGAGACGAATCATGGCTTCTTCAGAACCGAAGAAGTAGGAAGCCAAAGCTTTGGTTAACTCGGTTTTTCCAACCCCAGTGGGCCCGGAGAAGATGAAACTGGCAATGGGTCGGTTGGGGTTTTTCAGACCAACACGGGCGCGTCTGATGGCGCGAGAGACGGCTTTGACGGCATCTTCTTGACCGATAATCCGAGTATGGAGGGTGTCTTCCATGTGCAGGAGTTTTTCGGATTCGGTTTCGGTGAGTTTGTTGACGGGAACTCCAGTCCAGGAGGCGACGATATGGGCGATGTCTTCTTCGGTAACGATGGGGTCATCGCTGACTGAGCCTTCGTCTTTGCCTTTGCTGGCAATGGTGCGAATTTGGGATTTGAGTTCCATTTCGCGATCGCGCAATTCCCCAGCTCTATCAAAGTCTTGGGAGCGTACCGCATCATCTTTTTGCTTGAGAACACCGCGCAGTTCGCGATCGAGTTCTTTGGCTGCTGGGGGCAGTTTGGAGTTAATTAAGCGTACCCGCGAACCGGCTTCATCAATCAAGTCAATGGCTTTATCGGGGAGGTAGCGGTCAGAAATATAGCGATCGCTCAATTTCGCGGCTGCATCCAAAGATTCATCCGAAATTTTCAACTTGTGGTGCTGTTCGTACCGCTCGCGCAGTCCGTGTAAGATCTCAATGGTTTCTTCCACAGAAGGCTCACCGACCATCACCGGTTGAAAACGCCGCTCTAGGGCAGCATCCCGCTCGATATGTTTGCGGTATTCATCTAAGGTTGTGGCTCCAATACATTGAAGTTCGCCCCGAGCGAGGGCAGGTTTGAGGATATTGGCGGCATCGATCGCCCCTTCAGCCGCTCCTGCGCCAATGAGAGTATGGACTTCATCAATCACCAGGATGACATTGGCTGCTGAACGAATTTCATCCATGATTTTCTTCAGCCGCTCTTCAAACTCTCCTCGGTACTTGGTTCCCGCCACCAGCAGACCGATATCGAGGGTAACGACGCGCTTATCTTCCAGGATATCTGGGACATCACCATGGGAGATGCGTTGAGCCAACCCTTCGGCGATCGCCGTTTTTCCGACCCCCGGTTCACCGATCAGTACCGGGTTATTTTTAGTCCGCCGACCCAAAATTTGGATCACCCGTTCAATTTCCGTTTGCCGACCGACCACGGGATCGAGTTTTCCTTCGGCAGCCAATTGGGTTAAATTTGACCCAAACTCATCTAACGTTGGGGTCTTATTCGAGGAACGTCCACCTACCGCCGAAACTTCAGCCGTTTCACCGAGCATCCGAATCACCTGAGTGCGAACCTTAGACAGATCCACGCCCAAATTCTCTAACACACGAGCGGCTACCCCTTCACCTTCGCGAATTAAACCCAAAAGTAGATGCTCTGTGCCAATATAGTTATGTCCCAACTGACGAGCCTCTTCTAGGGATAGCTCTAGAACCCGTTTGGCTCTGGGTGTAAATGGAATTTCTACAGCGACAAATCCCGAACCCCGACCGATGATCTTTTCTACCTCAATCCGGGCATCCTTGAGATTGACCCCCATGGATTTCAGGACTTTTGCGGCCACTCCCGTCCCCTCCCCAATCAAACCGAGAAGGATTTGTTCTGTGCCCACAAAGTTGTGACCCAGGCGGCGGGCTTCCTCCTGAGCTAACATGATCACCTTAATGGCTTTTTCTGTGAAGCGTTCAAACATGGCGTTTTCCCATCACCTGCTGCTTTTTGGTAAGCTGATTCTAACATAGGAAAATCGTTAGGTTATTGTGCGGTCAGTAACAGAATTTAGGCCGGTTTTCCGCCCTTCTCCGGAAAATAGGGATGGGGAGATAGGGAGATAAGGGAATGGAGGGGATGCGGAGATCGCTGATTAGCAATGGGTAATCGGCAATCAGTTTTTACTCTCTACAATCTGGGCAAATCCTTAGTCACTAGGGTTGACTGTATTCGGATCGATGCCCATGGCTTGCAAGCGCTCCTGTAGTTCTCGTAATTTAGCCTCAGCAGCATTAGCGCGATCGCGCTCCTGTTCGGCTCGTTCGTGTTCCTGTTCGGCTCGTTCGCGTTCCTGTTCGGCTCGTTCGCGCTCCTGTTCAGCTAACTCTTGAGAGAGGAGAATCAAATTCCCCTCGGCATCAAAGAACCGTAACCAAGGAGCCTTTTCCTTAGTCAACGTTCCATCCCAAACGCCTAACCATAATTCCAAACTCTGACACCATAACCATCCCCGTTCATCAGCAACAATTTCCTCATAGCGGCCATTACTGTTCAAATGCCATCCTTGCAAAGACTGGCGATTGAAGGGATTATAAACAAAATAATCTCGTGTTCTAAAGGTTTGTTCATAGATGTTTTTTTTCGGGCCGGTATCCTCACTTGCTGTTGAGGGGGACATGAGTTCAACAATTACATCTGGATAACGCCCTTCCTCTTCCCAAACCACCCAACCTTGACGCTCTTTTGTGCCATCCACATTTAAGGTCACAAAAAAATCCGGCCCTCTAAAATCGCGATCGCGGGCTTGGCGACTACTGTAGTAGACAAACATATTCCCACCGGTAAAATAGTCATCGCGTCCTTGATAAGCTTGGTGGATAGCTTCAATCAAGACATTCATGGCGATGCGATGGCGATTACTTTCCAAGGTCTCTCCATCATCAAAAATTAAATCAGTAGGAGGTAAGGGAGGAGTCCATTCCTGTTCGGTTTCAGTTTCTAATGTTTGGGTCAGTGCAACAGACATAGTTCACCTCTAGGATCGTGGACTATTGAGTTCCATTATACTCTTCTTCTCAGATCATACTTATCATAAGTCTTCTGGTGTATTGCAGTTGTGGAGCATCTGAGCAACTGTGGCATCTACGGGTAAGGGTTGTACCGGAATGGAGGATAACCAGTGTTGAAAGGCACTACCTCCATTCTGGATAAAGGATTTTAGAGTCAGTTGAAGCTCAAAACGGTAAAATCCACACAAGGGTTCCCAGTACTTTCCCTGAACAGGAACAACGGCTAAGGTCGATTCAGGAATATCCGAGAGTTGGGCGATCCAGTGCTGCAAAAGACTGGGGTCTAAGTTGGGTAAATCGCAACCGAGCAGTAAAATCCAGGGATGTTGAATCCTTTCCCAAACTTGAGAGAGAGCAACCAAGGGGCCGTTTCCGGGGTTAGACTCGACGATCCACTGGCAATGTGGGGGGGCGATCACCCAATAGAGATCGGGCCAAGGCGTAACGATATACACCTGCTCTGTACATTGGGCGGCGACTTCCGATACCCGTTGCAGCAAAGGGACTCCATTCCAGGGAATCAGAGCCTTGTCCTGTCCCATGCGGGAACTTTGCCCTCCGGCTAAAATAACACTGGCTACGGTAGCACTGGGAAAGATAGACATCAGTTATTGATAGCTTACAGCCGTTCCACTTGCTGCGACCATCAGCATACTACTACCACCGGAAACCGAAATCGTTTCATAGTCAAGATCGATACCGATAACAGCATTTGCGCCCATTTTCTGAGCCTCAGCTACCATTTCCTTCATCGCGGTTTCTTTGGCTTCCCGGAGTGATTTCTCATAAGCCCCTGAGCGTCCGCCCACAATATCACGAATGCCAGCAAAAAAATCTTTGAAGATATTAGCCCCTAAGATTGCCTCTCCACTGACGACACCATGATAAGCGGTAATCTGATATCCATCTAAACCATCTGTTGTAGTCACTAGCATAATATCACTCCTCATCCAATCAGAATTTGTCTCGATCTTAACTCATCCCCATTCCCTATTACCTATTCCTGCCCTCTTTATAGCGCTGTTGTATCTGCTCAATGCTAAACAGAGCCTCAAACTTTAAACCCATGGACTGGTAATATTCTGCACCTCCCTGGAGGCGATCGACTAATGCTACAATCTGGTTCACTTCATATCCCACAGCCCGCAAGCGCTCCACCGCTTTCATCGCCGACTGTCCCGTAGTGACTACATCCTCTAGCACCACTACCTTAGCGCCCTGGGGTAACGTCGGTCCTTCAATATAAGCCTGAGTTCCATGACCTTTGGCTTCCTTACGCACAATTAACGCTGAGATGGGCCGCTCTTCATAAGCAGAAACTACACTCACCGCAGTCACAATTGGATCGGCTCCCAAAGTTAAGCCTCCCACAGCTTGCACGTCTTCAGGAAGCATATTTAACAATAACTCGCCGACCGCCACAGCTCCTTGAGGATGGAGGGTAACCGGTTTACTATTGATATAGTAAGAACTTTTTTGGCCAGAAGAGAGTAAAAAATCTCCCTCTTGATAAGCCAATTGACAAAACAAATCTATTAACTCTTGACGTAAGCTCAAATCTACCATGAGGACACCTGATCTTTCCTGCAAATTATAGCGCTGGTAATGGGCAATGGCTAATTGGTAAACTATAATTTTTGATGCCTAAAGTACCATGACCCTTGCCCGTTCGAGTCCTCTTGATCTTGAGGTGATTCCCATGCGTCTGCCGGATGCAGACCCGGAATTACTGCACCATGACCCCTTAGCTCCTGAAGGGATTCCCCTCATGCTGATTCCAGGAGAACCCAGCCAGCTTATGGTCAAACTGGGTAATCCTGGAGAACAACCCTTGAATGTGACCCTAGAATTCCGGGGAAATTTGCCCCAGGCTTGGTATTCTTGCGAGAGGGAAAATTCCCAAATTTCTCCTGGAATCAGTCAAGATATTATTATTGAATTCCAAGCACCGGATGACTTTTTTGAGGCATTCCTGGCCCTAAGAGAAAATTCAAGTTTACGGATTAATTATAGTGGTCGGCTTCAGGTGTATGGAGCGATGCCGGGAACGGTAAGCCAACTGATTGATGTGGCGGATATTAACTTTTATGTGCGTCCCCAATCTAGGTATTTAGACTTTTTGCCCCAAATCTATCGGGAAGTTGATTTTGTGGGGCGGTTTTTGAAGATTATTGAAGAAACGTTTAACCCGGATGTGCAGATGATGGCGAGTTTATTTGCTTATCTCGATCCCTTAACCGCGCCCCAATCTATGCTGCCATTTCTAGCCCATTGGGTGGGTTGGGAATGGCAATCTTATTTGAGTTTAGATCAACAGCGATCGCTCATTCGCCACGCCTTAGAAATTTATCGCTGGCGAGGCACGCGTCGAGGGTTGCGACTCTATTTACATTTGGCTACGGGTTTACCCTTAGATGATCGGGTAGAACGGGAGGAAGATAAACATATTGCTATTCTGGAAACCTTTAGCCAAGGATTAGTTTTAGACCATTCAATTTTGGGGCAAGATGCTCTGTTGGGTGGAGGTCAGCCATTTCATTTTCGGGTACATTTGCAACCCGATACTCCAGGGTCGGTGGATGAGGCTTTGGTGCGTCAGGTGATTGACCAGCAAAAACCGGCATTTTGTACCTATGAGTTGCAAATTGATTAGTGGATAATGGAGCAATACCTCCTTAGGCCAAAAGTTAATTAAGTTTTAATTTTTTCCTGAAAATGACGGTTTTATGGCCATACTATCTGTTACAGATCGTGATTGAGTAAGGCTTGTGACGTTATCTGCCGATCCCGGAAGTGGCACAGAGCTTCCCTACCCTGTTCCTCTAGAACGGTTGGTTGTCCATGATGGTTTGCTGTTAAATGCTCATCGTTGGCAACGGGCCCATGAATATCATCGAAAGCGCCAGAATTTATATTATCAGGCGCTCCATCAACCTGGAATTGTTTATGGTTTGGGGGTGAAAGTGATTTCAGCTCCTGATAGCATCGCAGCCCAGTATCGTGACGGGCGCTGGTTGGAAGTGCAACCGGGGATGGCGATTGACTGGATGGGAAATCCAATTATTGTCGATCGGGCGATCGCTTTTCGCATCGCTCTGAGTCCCAAGGAAATCCCAGTTACAGTCTATTTAGTACTCAGTTATGTCGATCCAGAAACCCTACAGCGTAATTCTGAGGTGGAACTGGTTCCGGAAACGTTCCGCATTGATGAGAAAAGCACCCCTCCATCAGGTTTAGAAGTGGAATTATGCCGTTTG
The DNA here is from genome assembly GCF_982964205.1 of Roseofilum sp. Classification (NCBI taxonomy): domain Bacteria; kingdom Bacillati; phylum Cyanobacteriota; class Cyanophyceae; order Desertifilales; family Desertifilaceae; genus Roseofilum; species Roseofilum sp. The sequence goes on from NZ_CEZBFX010000035.1 coordinate 7,079, forward strand.
CAGCTCTCTCCTGGAACGGTGCAGTTATCCCCCTCTGGGGGTTCCCTGAGCGGAGTCGAAGGGAGCAACGTTGGGGATGTGTTTGCGCCCCAGATCAATCAGTTGGATCTGCGCTATCGCTCTCCTGTGGGAGTTCGCCCCCAAGGAACGGTACAGGTTGCCTATATGCAGGGTGGAAATGGGGGCGATCGCCTGACGGCTTCTAATTTATCCTGTTTACTACAAGCATTTTTAGCCCTCGATCCAGGAATGCGAGGGATTGAAGAAGTCGCTTCGGTTACCTGGAGCAATACCGAGAACTCGGAAGGGTTGGAGGAATCTTGGGAGATGACTGCGACTCGTCAGGGGTTGGCTTGGCAAGGTTATGATTTAATCTATTTAAGCTACAATCAGGCGCTGAATACGAATGAGGCTCAACAGGCAAGTTTACGGGCCTATTTAGGATTAGGGGGGGCGATCTTCATTGAGCTATTGGAAGAGGAGACCCAGGTAGATGAGTTGAGTTTTGTACAACAGGAACTGTTAGAGGCGATCGCCGATATTGGCGATACAGCAGAGTTACAAGAGGTGAAAGCCCAGTTAAACGAAGAATTAGCGGCTTGTGAAGAAGAATTAAATCGCCAAATTCAAGAGATTTGTGTATCGATAGAACAATTAGCCATCAATTTAGGGATGTCTGGCACCCATTTAGGGCAGTTATCCCCATGGCATCCGCTAAAAACCCAACCTTTTTTATTTAGTGCCCTACCCAAAATTAAGCAAAATCCGGTTCGCCTGTTTAATTGGGGAGGCGTAGTTTTGGCGATCGGGGATTTATCCTTAGCGTGGGGACTCGACAGTGGGCTAGAGTTACCCAGAGAAAAAATTCGCAATGCCCAAGAATTGGGGATTAATCTTTTACATTTTGCCTGGCGCAGACGGCATTTAACCCAATTGCAACACTAGGTTCAGAGGGCGGAAAGGAACAAGACATCATGAGGAAACGAAAATGAAACGTTGGCACAATAGTTTACTGATCCAGCATGTGGGCTATTTTTCCGTGTTGTCCCTAGTTTCGGTGGTCGGGCTAGCGATCGTCATTTACTATCAGTCTGTTGAGTTGCTGAAAAAATCGATTACTAGTCAAATGGAAGTCGTAATTTCCATTAAAGAAAATCAGATTGATAACTGGTTTTCTCAACAACATAAAACTATCTTACTGATCGCTCAAACGCCAACCCTAGTTGACTCTTATGCCAGTTTTCTAGATAACACAGATCGGCAATCCTATCAAACAATTGAAGATTACTTTCGCACGATTTTAACAACGGAAAATACCATTCAATCTTTATCCATATCCACCAACAGTGGGATTGTTTCTATCTCAACTGAAGGAGAGGAAGAAGGAAACTATCAACCCTTGGGTGATTCTGTCACTTATTTTACACAAGAAAATCTAGAAACCGTTCGCCCAACCTTATATACTTCTCCCATTACACGGGAAACGGCAATGACTTTTGCCACTCCTTTACTCAACGATCGAGGGGAAAGAATAGGAGTTTTATCTGTTGATCTTTCCCTAGAAAAAATTCATGAAATCATGCAAGAAGCCACCGGATTAGGGGAGACAGATGAATCGTATTTAATCCGCAAACAGGGACAAGAAAATCGATTGGTAGATACCCAGGACTCAGAATTAGCCAATCAATGGGTACGGAGTCCAGGAATTGATGCTGCCATGTCAGGTCAAGATGGGATTGATTTTTATCAAAATCATAAACAAGTAGAAGTGATTGGCAGTTACCGATGGTTAGAAGATAAAAACTTGGGAATTCTCGTGGAAATTACACGAGAAGAAGCATTTAGTGTTTCGGGAACTATTGCCATTAACTTACTATTTGGGGGATTTTTAGTTGCAGTAATATTGTTAGTGATTGTCTATATTTTATCTCGCAAAGTGACCCAGCCAGTATTAGAAATAGCGCAAAATGTCAATCAAGTCATTGATGGAAACTTAATGATAAAATCTAAACAGTTACGAAAAATCAGTCAGAGAGGGGATGAAATTGGACAATTAGCGCGGGGATTTGATGAAATGATTAAAGTGGTTGATTCACGGCAGCAAGATCTAGCAGAACAAGTGCGAAAATTGAGAATGAATAACGCTAACTTAAGCCAAGCACAAGAATTGGAAATGGCTTATTTCAAAGCCTTAAAGCGTAAAGCACAATGGATTAGAAATAAAGAATAACTTAAAGAATATCTTATCTGGATCTATTTATGGTTTCCCTAAAAAAACTCATTCCTATTTTAACCGTAACGCCCTTAATGGCAACCTTAGCATTTACGGGAGTATTAGCAATCTATAATAGAGATAAAACTGTAGATGAACTCTCTAGGTCTTGGATGAAGGAATCTGTGATGCAAATCAAAAGTCAGGTACACCTTAATCTTCGACAACCAGAGATTATCTATAAATTGAGCTTAAATCGTTATCAATCTAATCCACCAATATGGAAAGATCCACAGAATTTAACGATTAATTTTTATAATAAGATTCGTTTTTTCCCCTCGGTTAGTAATATTTTTTTTGGCAGTCCAAACCAAGAATTTATCGGTGTTAAACTCAATGAAAGTGGGCAATTTACTCAATCTTATTCTGGGGAAAATACGGATTACCAACATATCACTTCTCTCCTAGATAGAAACGGTCAACGGGGTCAAGTACTGAGTAAAAACTCAGTCTTTAATCCAACAACTCGTCCTTGGTATCAAGCAGCACAGAACACCAACAATCTAGTTTGGAGTCCGGTCTATCCAGATTTTACGACTCGCCAGTTAGGAATTACCGCAGCTCAAGCAGTGCGCGATCGCCAAGGGAATTTAGTTGGAGTTTTAGGAATTGACTATTTTCTCAATAGCCTCAATCAATTTCTGCGCGATCTATCCATTAGTAAAGCAGCAAAGGTTTTAATTATTCAACAAGATGGACGATTAATTGCCAGTTCCGATCCCGATCCGTTAACCCTATTCGATCCAGAATTAGAAACTCACTTAATAATTACTCAAAGTCCCGATCCCATGGTGCAAAAAATCGGAGAAATTTTGATCGCCAAATTTAGTGATTTTAGTCTCATATCTGAAGCTCAGTCCTTAATTTTTTACCACAATGGACAAAAGCAATTGGTTTGGGTTGAACCGATTGAAAATCACTGGGACTTACCCTGGGTAGTGGTTGTAGCATTGTCAGAATCGAATGTGTTTCATCCAGCAGAAAAAAGGACTATTTATATTTTTATGATTTTAGCGGCAACTGTGGGCAGTGTTTTGGCAGTCTGGAATATGCATCAATTAGTGGTGTCTCCTCTGTTGCGGTTAAATACAACAGCAAAACAACTCAAAAAGCGAAGATTTAAACCCGAAAAAATTGCAGACTTAGTTAAACGTAATGACGAAATTGGTCAATTTAGTCGTGTTTTTGAAGAAATGGCATTTTTAATTCAAGAACAACAAAGCAACTTAGAAAAAAGGATTGAACAGTTAAGCACATATAAAAACAAGATTTCTCCTTCAGAAGATACGGAAAATCCTCCAGAATTAAATTTGAGCTATTGGGATTACTTGAAGCAAAAATCACAAAAAGTTCGGCGAAAAACGACCCTTGAAAAACATGATTAAGAATCTGTCTATCCGCTATCATCTTCCTCTTTTAATTGTTGCCCCTTCTGTTTTAGTTGTCGGCTTAATAGCCATCATTTTATTTCAAAGAACTAGACAAAATATTAATATAGTTTCCGTTGAGTTAGCCCGTACAACCACCGCTAATGTAGAAGATAATCTTCGGGATTATTTGTCAGTTCCTAATACGATCAATCAGCTTAATCTTCAAAGCATTGCGTTAGGCGCTCTCAATCTAGACGATTTAACCAATTTAGAACTCTATTTTTGGAATCAAATTCAAATTTTTGAAGGCGTAAAAAGTCTGTATTTTGGTAATCCTCAAGGAGAATTTAGGGGAGCCACTATTCTTAACTCAGGAGAAGTTGGAATTAGTATCGCTGGACAAGTAACGAATTCTAGTGTAATCCGTTACGCAACCACTAGCGATGGTCGCAAAACTGAAATTGTACATCAAGTCGCTAATTATGACCCCCGTATTCGTCCTTGGTATCAAGCTGCACTCCAATCCAATAAACCCATTTGGACTGATATTTATCAAGATTTTTCTGCCCAAGAATTAGCAATTACTGCTGCACAAGTTGTTAAAGATTCTCAAGGAGAAATCCTTGGTGTTCTGGCGGTCGATTTATTCTTTCAGGGGATCAATCAATTTCTGCAAGACTTAACCATTGGTAAAACCGGACAAGTTTTGATTATCGATCGCGAAGGAGTCTTGATTGCCAGTTCTAATCCAGACTTGATTGCAGAAGCTCAACGTAATCAAGATCTGTTAAATATTGTGGAGAGTGAAAATGAGTTGATTTCAGCGATCGCCGAAAATTTACTCAACGAATTTGGTAGCTTTTTTCGACTTGAAAGTACTGTGAATTCGTCTCTTACATGGAACAGAAAACACGTTAGTGTTCAAGTCAAAAGCTTTCGCGATCGCTTAGGCTTAGATTGGCTGATTGTGGTGATTATTCCTGAAGCAGACTTTATGCAACAGGTAGCGATCCAAGCCCGAATAACTTTCGTGTTAGAACTTTTGATTTTATTATCGTCTTTGGGGATTGGCTTAGGAGTCAGTCGCTGGGTGCTGCAACCTATTTTTCAATTTAGTGAAGCTGCCGATCAAATTAAATCCCAATCTTTTAATCCCCAAACCTTAGAGAATTTATATCAACGTCAAGATGAAGTGGGCGAATTAGCTAGAGTCTTTGTAGATATGGCTGTAGAAACCGGAGATCGCCAACAAAGCCTTCAAGACGAGTTAAACCTATTAAATTTCCAGGTTAGCCAATCTAACGATAACCCCTACGAACTCACCGCTTTGAAGAAATGGCAGAAAAAAGCATCCTGTATTCGGACGGTTTATGATTATCATCCCCATTTACCTCAGCTTCTGTCTCAAGTTCCCTATTATCAGCACTTAACCCCTGAACAGTTAAGCCAGTTAGTCATGGAGGGCAAAATTAAACGAGTTGAGGTGGGGGATTATATTTGTCGGGAAGATCAACCGGGAGATGAGTTTTATATTATTCTCACTGGTTCTGTCCGCATCTTTGTGGAGAAAATCAATAAACCCTTAGTTATCCTCTCTTCAGGACAATCTTTTGGAGAACTGGCGCTCATGCTTGGGGGAAATCGAACGGCTACGGCGATCGCGATCGAAGCAACCACCCTATTCTCGATCGATCGCCTCAACTTTGGCAAAGTTCTCCACCAATACCCCCAAATGGCTGAACAAATTGCCCAAGATCTCCATCGTCACCAAACCGAACTCCAAGAGCGCAAGCAGCTCCTGGCGGAATATGGTCTCTTAGAAGATAACGAAACCGACCTCTTACAGCAAATCAAATCTCGAATGAAAACCCTCTTTAATCTCTAAACCTGCCCATAGCCAAAAGCCATCATTATGAAATCCTATCCCCTCGTTACCTGTCACATTAACCCTCGCTCTAGAATAGAGAGCAAAGCCTTATCAGAGTCGGGTTTAGAGGTGGGTAGCCCTGAATTTGTCGATTGGGCACTCAAGCACAAAAAATTTAAAGTTCAGGTCTCTTGGGAACCTTTTAACTATTCTGTAGTTTATCGCATCACTTGTTATTTACGCTCCGATCAACTCTGGTATGCATCCAAATGTATCGGCGGTATTTTTAAACAACATCGACTCGGAAAAACGGAGGAGATTACTACGGCAAAACTCATAGAAGCGGTGCAATGGTTATGTCCTGACCCTCAAGCGATCGCTCCCAACTTGCCCCCTGAGTCTGAAGATACCATTGATCCGGCTCCCCAAACTGAGAAGCGGAAATTCAATCAAGCCTTATACTATCAACTGCTCCTAGAAATTGAAGATTTGAAGCAACAGATAGAGGAACTTTTACAAAACAATCAGAACTTAAAAATCGACCGCGAACAACTCTGGCAGCAACACGCCCAAAGCGTAAAACTACGTCAAGACTTGCAAGAAATAGTGACTCAACTGATGGCAGAACGTGAACAGTATGAAGAACAACTACAAACCCTTAATCAAGTGGTCAACGAGCTAGGGAAAAAACTTGAATCGGTGAATCTAAAAACTAATCCTCGCTGGTATTATGCCGATCGCTATTATCAAAAGTTGCAGGAAGCTTTACAGGGCAAATCGCTGTAATGGGGGAATGGGGGAATCTCAGAAGTGAATGATTTTCATGATGGTGCATCCATAGATCCTCATCCCATTCTCCGTGTCCCTGTATCTAGAGTGTCTTCCCCATTGTCTATTCCCTATTCCCTAACGCTTCGCGCTATAGTCATGTTTTTGACTTCTGGTGGGGAGCAAAAGGATTCACCACTTGTAAAAAGTCTTTCGGAGGACCAAGAACGGGTTTGGTAGAAGGTGCCGGTTGGGTGGGACGCGCTTCACCCATGGCTAAATTGCCTTTTTCTAGGGTTCCAATGACTAAAGAACCGATATAATCGGCACTGGTATAGGCTTTTTCAATGCAGTTATGGATATTGACTAAATCTTCGTCATCAATAATGGCGTTGCTGGTAGCTTTATAGAATTGTACGGTGATACGGATGGGATAGTTGGGGTCGCGTTCGAGTTTGTGACCGCCTAGTTCTAGATGTTCGCCTTCATCCTCTCCATAACCAATGACGGCATCTTCCATATCGCTGGCGGCTCCCAGGGTTATACCCCGGCACTTCTCCTCTACCATAAAATCACAGCTACCGGCAGCCAGAGACAGGAAGTCAGGAGCTTGCTTTTGCTTCAAGGGGACTTGCACAATCATTACCCTATTCACATCTTCGGCAACGGTGACTTGGCTGCGAGCTTCTTCTAGGGAAATGCCTTGATGACTGGCAAGTTCTTGAGCTTGGTTGTCTTTGTAGTCGCTTAGGCGCTCTCCCGTGAGGCAAGTCTTTTGACCGTTGTTGTTGAAATAGATATTTTGTCCCCATTGGGCGCGATCGCTATTATTATCGAGTACAGTTGCGCTACTGCCTTCTGTTGTGATTAGAATCGCCAGAACGGCCGGACTATCCTTACGAGATTGATAATTAAACAGAACTGGGTTAAACTCGCATTTCCCTTGTTGAGGAATGGGAAGAAAGCAGGCTTGAGCGCTAACTAAAACGTGGGTATCCTTATCAGTCACTAGGGGTTTGTTTTCAGGATCATATTTCTCTGGATAACTAATATATTCAGGGAGATGATTCAGGTATTCTTTCAACTCGATCGCCTCTAGGTCTTCTCCCTGTTGATTTCCGACTTTGAGGTAGACATACTCTAGAGGCACATCGCCCGTTTTATCGGTAAAGTTAGGATAGCGAATAACGGGTAAAAGTTCTTTCTTCTGGGAATTATTGCCATGGCGCACTTGTAGTGTCATATCGGTAATATTGGGCCCCCAGACAGAACCCGCAGTCCGGGCGGTATCTTCCCACATGACGTTAACGATATTGAGTCCGAGGATGCGGACGCGATCGCACAGTTCACTCTCTTGAGGCATCCGAACAACCTTGTTAATCGTCGTTTCAAACCCCTGATTACCATTGATCATTTCTGCTTCACTCAAATAAACGTTAATTGCCCCTAACTGTTCACTATTATAGATAAGCCCGATAGGGAGAAACCAAAATGATTTTTAGAACCGCTTTAGGACTAACCTTAGTCGGCATTCTCCTGTTGGCCGGATGTGAGGAACCCCCGAATCCGGACATTAAACAAGCCTCATCTGCAATGGCTCAAATGGCGACTCCTGAAATGCTCTCTCGTTCCTGCTTTTATCTCATTTATCCTAATGGCAAGCCCTCAGAGTTTGTTCGTTATCTCTTTTCTGATTTAGGTGCAGCAGAGTGGCCGATTGCGTTTGATGAAATGGAAGAGGAACAGATGAAATCAGCTCGCATCACTCCCCTACCCAGAACAGTGAGAGTTTCGGCTCTGAAACGAGAATATCCTGAAGAGAAAGAGCTAGTCTTGATTCCAGATGATGAGAATAGTCAGATTATAGCTCAAGGATATGTAGCTAATGAAACTGCTCCCAACTGGGAAAGTAAGTGGAATTTGGCGATCGCGAGTCCAGATGAAGCCACCCAACAATTGTGTCGCTCGAATATCGAGTTAGGTATTGATGCAGGAACTCAATAGATTTCTTAGGGAATAGGGAATAGGGAATGGAGAAAAATTTTTTACCGATTACTCTTTTGCCATGCCGATCTATTTGAATTTTGACTTAATCGCTGAGGCGATCGCACATTTAGAATCAGTGGTGAGTAACGATTGGTTAACTGAAGCTCAACAAAGATATCGAACGTTAGGATATACCCAAAAACTCGAAGAGATTCGTAAAGAATTACGCATTTTAGAATAGTTTTAACCACGGCTTAACGAGGAGAGTGTGATTAAAAGATTCTAAACCTCCCAATCTGTGTTTCTATTTATATCTTAAAGTTTGTGCAAAAAGCGATGTGATACCCTGAGTGTACCAGGGATTAGATACTCTATTTATCCGGTTCAGTTTCTCTCAGGCAACTGATTATTAAATTGAAAGGAAGTCTACAATTATGGAATCAAACCTGCAACATTCTCTGAAAAAGTCTCTACTTGGTGTTCCAGAGTACCTTAGTATAGGCTGGTCAGAGTTTACTAAGAATATTCAAATCTTTTGCATTTTTACGTTGATCACTAATTTACCCCTTTTACTATCAGAGCAGCTCTCTGGTGGCCTAGGCATACTGCTTTCTATCATCGGCAATGTCCTGTTGATCGTAGTTGGACTAGCTGTACCCAATGTTGTTGAGCGCTCCATTCGAGGCCAGAGTGTAGAAATGATGACAGTATTGGAAAATGCTGCCCCTAAGTTTTTTATTGCGTTCGTTGTCAGCATCGCCGTATCTATGCTTGTTGCGCTGGGCTTGATCGTATTGATCGTTCCTGGTATCTGGCTGTCGATTCGGTATAGCTTTACTTACTATGCTATTGCATTACGCGATTGTGGTTTCGATGCTATGGGCTATAGTCAAAGTCTGGTTAAAGGTCGTTGGTGGGCTGCATTTGGACGATTCGTACTTTTAGGGTTATCTGTTTTTATCCCAATTCTACTTTTGACTTTTGCCGCAGGTATTATTAGTGGTTTCCTCGGTATGGTTGGGTTAACGATTGCTGCCTTAGCAGTCTTGTACTTAGCGATCGGGATAATTGGCTATTATTTTGCCACTGTATCTGTGATTATGTTCCTGAATTTCGACTACACAGCTCAAGGCTCTTCTGGCTCAGTTGGAGGATAGTGCTAATCATTGTATTTCGCTATAAACTTGCATTTAACAAGGGGCTGGGTGCCCCTTGTCTTTCAAGGAGAGATTGATTTTAGCAAACATTGAAGGATTTGATATTGGGTTTAAGTCGGTTCGAGAAAGTCGTAGAGAATTTCATCGGGTTCATCATCCATATCGTCATCGGGTTCTGACATCAATACGGTTTCAGAAATGGGGGTTGGCTGACTCGATGGGGCGCTCAATTGTTGTTGTCGCATGACGGTAACGAGGGTATGTAGTTGATTGACCGTTTGTTTTAACAGGGCGACCTCTTTCTCTAAGGCAACCAAGCGATCGCCGGAATTAGCCGCTACCTCTCCCAAATAAAGCGCGATCGCCTCTTTCACGACTTCTTGTGAGGTTTTCTGGCGATCGCTGGCTATCTTTGAGATCTTCTCTTGCCAACGGCTACTGATGTTTACCTGCATGACTTGCTCCACCGAGATCTGTTGGTTATCAAGAATGGATATTATATCAAATCCTTAAATGGTTGCGACTTTCTGTGTACTGTAGAGACATGGTGGGGGAGGGCGGGTTTACAAAAATAGTTGTCAGTCTACAAGATTTGGGTATAACCGCCCCTACAGATCTCTGTAGCGTAAATAAATAGATTTGATATTACCCTAATAATAAGGAATCATCGGCTAATTCTTCCCCTTGAAGCTGATTAAATCGCTCCAGCAGATCGGCAACTTCTAACCCTTCCCGTTCCTCGCCAGCAATATCTAAAATAATTTGTCCTTCATGTAACATAATGGTGCGATCGCCCATCGTCAATGCTTGACTCATACTATGGGTAACCATGATCGTGGTTAACTGCTGCTCTCGAACAATTTTCTGGGTGAGCTGCAAGACAAAATGGGCCGTTTTTGGATCGAGAGCTGCCGTATGTTCATCTAATAATAAAACCTCTGTGGGAGCCAACCTAGACATCAACAGACTCACCGCTTGTCGTTGTCCTCCCGATAATAATCCCATGCGATCGCCCAATCTGCGCTCTAATCCCAAGCCCAAACTGGCTAACTGTTCCCGAAACTGGGCGCGACGACGGTTCGGAAGCGCCAATTTTAACCCGCGAAAGCCTCCCCGTTGAACGGCTAATGCCATGTTTTCTTCAACGGTTAAATTCGCACACGATCCCAACAGGGGATTTTGAAACACTCTGGCGACCAACTTCGCCCGTTTCTGGGTTGGCCATAGGGTAACATTTTGATCTGCAATATAAATGTGTCCAGAGTCTGGCAGGCGATCGCCACTGACTATATTCAAAAGCGTCGATTTTCCTGCCCCATTGGAGCCAATGACGGTGACAAACTGCCTGGCTGGAACCTGGAGGGAAATCTGCCGCAGTGCTGGAGTTTCTAGAGCAGTACCCGGATTAAATGTGACACAAGCGCGATCGATTTCAATCATCGGTGGAATCTTCTCCCTGATTCTGTTGATTGAGAAGAATATCTAGTATACGGCGATTCTCCGTTTGCAGCCCGCGAATCTCTTCTTGGTGTTGCAATATAATCGCTTGTTGCTGTTGCCAATCTTCCCTAGCTTCTGCTGAGGCATTGGCTAGAGCTTGAATCACACGAGCATTGCTTTCGATCAGACGATCGTGCCTCTGGGCGCTTTCAAAGAGCTGTTGCCTCTCTTCCCTAGCTTCTGCTGAGGCATTAGCTAGAGCTTGAATGATACGAGCGTTGCTTTCTATGACACTCTCGATCCGGTTCGCTAAACGATCTAATCGCTCATCATTCCAGCGTTCTGTACTCATCTGTTTTTCTCCTTTAATCTTGTTTTGAACATAAGTTTAATTTTACTGTTTTCTGATTAGCTGGACTTGGTATCAATCTGTCGAACTACGGTTAACGCAGAATAGGATACGCCTGCGGTTCCTTCTCCGGGATGGGTGGAGTCTCCGACTAACCAGAGGTTGCCGATGGGAGTGCGATTGGCGAAGCCGAAGGGACCGAAGGTGGTTAAGCGTTGTCCCATACCACCGACGATACCGCGATCGCGCCCCGTATAATCTGCAAAGGTTCTCGGTGTGGCGGCTTCGACGTGAATCAGGGTTTCTGGAGTTAGGTGGAAATACTGGCTTAAACGGGCGATCGCCACTTCGGTAAATTGTTTTTTCAGTTGCTCGTAGTCTGCACCGTTCCACCATTGCTCTGTATCTGTAAACGAAGAGGCGATAATGGTGGCTTTTCCTTCCGGTGCGCGTCCGTCTCCTGGATGACTGACGGAGACAAATAGGGAGTTATTCTCGCCAATGGGGCGATCGCGATCGTACAGAAATTGCAGATGGGGCGGGCAATTTTCGGGAATAGCGGCTTGTTCGACTCCCAGATAAACGACAAAAGCGCCACTGGGTGAAGGAACTTGCTTCAGACGCTGGCTATAGCCGTTGGCGTATATTTTCGTTGCCAGATCCTCAGACTTCAACAGTTGCACCAAGTTATGAATCGTGACATTGGCGACTACATGCTCCGCGTTTTCGCTCCAGGTTTCTCCAGTTTTCATATTGCGGATGCGAACGCCAGTGACTCGCGCATTTTTGGTTTCGATTTGCTCGACAGTGTGGCGCATGAGGAGGGTAGCGCCATCTCGTTCTAGGGATGCGACGAGGCGATCGCTCAAAACTTGCATACTTCCTTGCAAATGATACAGTCCTTGGGGTTCCTGGGAAACACTCAGAGCAGTTGCAGCATACAAGAGTGCGGTTTCCGTGGTATCGACTTGGGAGTAGAGTTTCAGTTGCAGATCGAGGAAGGTTTTTAGGCGATCGTCTTTTCCCACCCCCATCAATCTCAGTGCATCCCACACCGTCAACAGCGCAAACGGCACAGTAATCAACGTATCCGGGCGCATCGCCTGCACCAATTGCCACAAATCCCACAAATCTCGCGGAGGCAGCACCGGATCTCGCCCCTGAAACCGCCAACTGGCTTGAAATAGAGTATTCATCAACTGCCAAAACGGTTCACTTCCCGGAAACTGTCGCTGCCGTTCCTGTTGCCATTTCAGAGGATCTCGCCACACGGAAATGGGTTCGGTTTCCCCCGGCAAAAACACCGCACAAGCCGGATCGCAAGGCGTTGCCTCCGGTAGTGCAATCGCCAATTCCTCAAAAATGCGATGATGAATCCCCCCCGGCTCCAACCCCGCCACCTGCGTCGCTCCCACATCAAACGTAAACCCGCGCCGCTTAAACGTCGAAGCACATCCCCCCGGCACAATCGCCTGATCCAGGATCAGCACCGAATACCCCCGACGAGCCAGGAGCGCGGCAGTAGTTAAGCCGCCAATACCCGCACCAACAACGATACAGCGAGGCTTGGAGGAGGAGTGAGACTGAGCCATGATCTGAGCAGTGAACAAGAGAACATTAACGATTGTAACGTTCGGTTAAGTTTTTCGCTGACTACAATTGAACGAGCGATCGCACAGTAAAAATTTCATCAGCTTTCAGAGGCGCAACCGCCGATTCAGGAACGATAATAGTATCAATTGACTCTCCCAGAGCATTGAACACTTCTAGGATATATCCAGTTTCTCCCTGGTTCGGATGGGGAACCCTATCAATGAGAGTAGCAATATCGCCTTGTTTCAGGTTGTATTCTGGGAAGTCTCGGTTAAGAGCAACTTTTTGATAGAGTGGGATCATTGTTTTTTTCCTCTTTTCGGTTTTAATGTAACAAATTGGAACTTACCATCAATGGCAGGCTGTAACCAAATCGTAATGACAGCTAGACTTTTAGTTGGCCCTTGTAAGTCACCTTCTACTTGGTAAAATGTGCCATATTCATTTTGTCTGTCTTCAACAGCATCATAGGTTTGGATGAGTTGAAGAATTGAAAGAAGCAATTCTTCAGGGTTATCTTGAGTAAATCCAGCTTGGGCAAGAAATTTAGATTTATCATTCTGTTCTTGATATACCAACAGATATTCAGTCAGTTTGGCATAAGCAATAATGACACCTTCAGAGTTAGGAATCTTCATCTTTTTCCCGTATTCATTATATCTCCTTATCCCTCAGTGACTTGAATCCAATTTCTGAGATATACCCTTCAATTCCATGAGACTGGAGTAGCTCAACTGCTTCTTCTGCATCAGCAACGAAGCTTTCGCGATTGAGAAAAGCTTCTAAAATCAGATCGGCATCGACCATCACTTTAATCATTCTTAAACCTCCGCTTTTGGAGAATTAGAGGTTGGTTTAGATGGAGCGGGTTCGTGGGTATTAATTAATTGGCGCAGTTCCTGCAAAGAGCGTTTCTTCGACTTCGTTTCCACGGGTTCAGTATCGGGAATATACTCAATCAACTCATCGGGTGTGCATTGAAAAATCTTACACAGCTTAATCACCCGGATAATCCAGTCTGAGCTACTTCTGCCCTTTTCCCAGTTGGCGATCGTATTTTCTGTCACGTCCAGCAGTTGGGCGAGTTCAAGTTGGGTAAGTCCTTGCTCTTCCCGCAGTGCTGCAATGCGCGATACAGGTTTGATTCTTTCTATCTCAACCGGATTAAAATCAGAACCGATGTCGATAAGCGCGAGAACAACTCCCCTACAGAGGAGACGACAGAGAGCGATGAGGGAAATCAGAGCAACCCTGACAAGAGCGAAGATCTTACTGTAAAGTAGGTTTTGCGTTGACATACTGTAATAAACTTTACTCAATTGCTATCATGGTAAAATGTCCCCAAGATTAAGTTTTAGAGTCAAACCCTATGAAATGGCGCGTAGTGTTAGAAGTAGATCCCAAAACCCATGATTGGGGGGTTTGGTGTCCAGAATTACCGGGTTGCGTCTCAGCCGGAGAAACAGAAGCAGAAGCATTAGAGAATATTCGGGAGGCTATAGCCCTTTATCTAGAACCAGATAAGATTGAACTGAAATCTGGTGCAATTTTGCGAGAGGTATCTGTAGGATGACTCGTATTCGACGTATGAACGCCGATCGAGTAGAGCGTATCTTAACTGAATATGGGTTTGAGTTAGTGTCACAAAAAGGAAGTCATCGTAAGTGGAGAAATACTGAAGACCAACTTCAGGCGATTGTCCCTTATCATAAAGGAAAAGACCTCCCCATTGGAACTCTACGCAACATTATGATAAGCGCCAATATTCCAGAAACGGAATGGAAAACAGAGTAGATCAAATTCCTTATTTCAGGTTGTATTCTGGGAAGTCTTGGTTAAGAGCTACTTTTTGATAGAGTGCAATCATTGTTTCTTAGATTCGGTTCGTAAAGCCTTACTTTTTTGCCCTGTATTCAAAGGGAATAATCACTGATTGCAACCAGTCTGTAAACTCTTCTCTTGTTATTTCTCCTGACGTAACTTGAATAATTATTTTTTCTTGTTCTTCTACATTAGCATTAATCTCAAAACCGTTCAGAATTAGAAAAATTTCCATTGCTGCATGTCCAGTTCTCTTATTCCCATCGAGAAAAGGATGATTTTTTATTAAGGAAAAACCTAATGCGGCTGCTTTTTCTGGAAGACTCGTATAGAGTTCTTGACTATCAAAAGTCATTTGGGGTTGAGCGATCGCCGATTCCAGTCAACCAAAGTTTGTAACTTCCGATGCCCCAACAGTCTGGGCAATTATTTGATGATGGATGTCTAAAATTTGTTCTATCGTTAAATAGATCCTTAAGCCAGACGTTGATAGAGCGCATGATTTTTCTTCAGAACGTATGCGGTTACCTGTTGATAGGATAGGGCTGGCGGTTGAATCGTAATAATGAGTTGCCCCTCCTGTTGGATTACTTCAACTTCTTGACTATCTCCCAATAATTCTTTTGGGATTAAAACTCCTTCTTCAGTAACGTTTAGCGTCATCTTTCAAATATTTCTTGAATTCGTCGATTTGAATTATATTAAGCTATTTTCTTGGCTTTATCCAAGAAAATAACTAATAATTAATTATTCACGTCTGATTGCGTAACTTCGGGTTCACCCACTCATTCAAGCCTTCACCTACTAAGGATAACCCCACTACCATCAACGTCATCGCCATGCCTGGGAAAAGAGCAGTCCACCAAATGCCTGTGGGTAGAACTTCTAGAGCTAATCTGAGATCGTGTCCCCATTCTGGAATTTCTTCGGGTAACCCTAAACCGAGAAATCCTAAACCCCCTAATGTCATAATCGCATCGGCTCCATTGAGGGTAAATAATACGGGCACGCTTTGAATCACATTGAGAAATAAATAGCGGGTTAAAATGCGCCAAGTTGAGGCTCCCATGGCTTGTGCGGCTTCCACGTAGAGTTCCGTTTTGACGCTGATGGTGTGGTTGCGAACGACACGATAATATTGGGGTACATAGGCTATACTGAGGGCGATCGCCGCATTCAGTATTCCTCTCCCCACCACAAACGCCAATGTAATCGACAGCAATAAGCCCGGCAACGTATAAAGGGTATCCATGGCGAATAGCACGACGCGATCGAACTTACCGCCCTTATAACCACTCACCAACCCTAGAGGAACACCCACCATAATACTCAGGAGCGTGGCTAAAATCACTACTTTCCAAGCGGCTTGCGCTCCAAACAAGGTACGAGAAAATACATCATAGCCCAACCGGGTTGTACCAAACCAATATTGGGCAGAAGGCGGTGCTTGGGGCGGGTTCATCAGCGCTTCTGTAGGATCTTGCAACCATCCCCAAGCCTGGAAAGCTGGAGCAAATAAGGCAACAATCAAGAAAAAGAAGGTCACGATTATCCCGATCGCCATTAACCGCATAGACAGATTCGGCGATCGCCCCACCAACCGCGAAAACCATCCAGACTTAACAGAAGCCATAATTTACGCTACGGTATGGCCAGCCGCCGTAATTGCGCCATGGATCTCCTGCTCTGACGATCCTGTTTCCACCGTCACCGCTTTCGTTTCCAAGACAATATTCACTTGGGCGCTACTGTCTGTTTTGGCGATCGCCTTCTTCACCGTATCCACACAACCCTCACACACCATCGACGGAACCTTAAACTCCAACTTCATAACTCAACCCTTACATTACTCAACCCTAATATTGTGTCATCCCCCGTCCCAGCAAGCAATCTCCCCATTCCCTATTCCCCATCGCCCCATCCCCCTATCCCCCCATCCCCTTTCCTGGTACTCTAGTGTCCGACTGGCCCTTAATTCAATTCAACTAAAAAAATCCTTATGACCATTATCGCCGACAACTTCGCTATTGATATCAATAGCTACAAAGCCCTCACCCTCGATCCCAGCCAACCCCAACTCACCGACGAACAACGGGAAGCGCTCAAATACAACATTCAACTCTGTCGCGATACCCTCATCTTCTTCACCGCAACCGGTGCAGCCAGAGGTGTCGGCGGACACACAGGTGGTCCCTACGACACCGTACCCGAAGTCATGATTCTCGATGCCTTCTTCCGGGGAGCGCCTGATAAATTTGTCCCCATCTTCTTCGATGAAGCCGGACACCGCGTCGGAACCCAGTACCTCATGTCCGTCCTCAATGGAGACATGCCAGCAGAAAAACTGCTCCACTATCGCGAAGCCCATCACCACCTCCCCGGACACCCCGAACTCGGTTTAACTCCCGGTGTAAAATTTAGTTCTGGGCGTTTAGGTCATATGTGGCCCTACGTTAACGGAGTTGCCCTAGCAAACCCAGGTAAAACAGTCTTCTGTCTTGGTTCTGATGGTTCCCAGCAAGAAGGAAACGACGCAGAAGCTGCCCGGCTAGCCGTCGCCCAATACATCAATGTCAAACTGATTATTGATGATAATGATGTCACCATTGCCGGCAATCCATCTAAGTATTTACCGGGCTTTAACGTTGCCCAAACCCTTGCCGGTCATGGCGTAAAGATTCTCGAAGGCAACGGAGAAGACATTGATGATCTTTACAGTCGTCTCTGCGAAGCCATCAATACTCCTGGCCCCGTTGCAGTGATTAACAAGCGTCCCATGTGTCCTGGTATCGAAGGACTCGAAGGATCGAATCACGGTCATGATGTCATTTCCTTAAAATTTGCACTGCAATATTTAGAACAACGGGGTCATACCGCCGCAGTTGAATACCTCAAGGCTATTGAAAAACCTTCACAAAGCTATACTTTCCTCGGTTCGAGTGACAAAGTTGGCTCGAACCGGAATGTCTTTGGAGAATCTGTAGTGGCGATTCTCGGACGCATGAGTGAAGAAGAGCGCAAACAAAACGTTCTCTGTGTTGATAGCGACTTAGAAGGCTCCTGTGGCTTAAACAAAATCCATGCAGCTCATCCCGAAATTTTTGTCAGTGGCGGCATTATGGAGCGGGGTAACCTCTCGGCTGCGGCTGGCTTTGGCATGGAGAAAGGCAAGCAAGGAATTTTTGCTACCTTTAGCGCCTTTCTGGAGATGTGCATCTCTGAAATTACCATGGCTCGCCTCAATTATTCTAATCTCCTCTGTCATTTCTCCCACGCGGGAATTGATGACATGGCAGACAATACCTGTCACTTCGGCATCAATAATCTGTTTGCCGATAATGGGTTAGATGATGGCTATGAAACCAGGGTTTATTTCCCAGCCGATGCCGGACAAATGAAGGCTTGCGTGGAAGCTGTCTTCCCTCAACCCGGACTGCGGTTTATTTTCTCCACTCGTTCTAAAGTTCCCTTCTTACTCGATAGCGAAGGTAAGGAACTCTATGGTGAAGGTTACACCTTTACCCCTGGCAAAGATGAAGTGATTCGCGAAGGAACTGCCGGTTATATTGTCAGCTTTGGGGATGGTCTCTATCGCGCTCTAGATGCGGTTGAACGGTTGAAGCAAGACGGCATTGATGTGGGTTTAATTAATAAATCAACTCTCAATGTAATCGATGAAGAGATGATGACCAAAGTGGGAAATGCTCCCTTTGTCTTGGTGGTTGAATCTTTTAACCGCAAAACGGGTTTAGGTAGCCGGTTTGGTTCCTGGTTACTGGAACGGGGATTAACACCGAAGTTTGCTTATTTGGGCGTGCATAAGGAAGGATGCGGTGGACTGTGGGAACAGTTCCCCTATCAAGGTATTGACCCCGTTGGCATTATGGATAAGGTTAAGGTGTTAGTCGGTTAATTCTGAGCGCCAATTGGCATAGAAACCGGGTTTCTGCAAGAAACCCGGTTTCTCGACACATCAATTGAGTTTATTTTTTCCGAAAGTTTTGAGAGTTGGTGAGCTACGCAACAAACGCCATGTAATCCCAAAGCGTTGTATCCAGTTAAAATATCCTTCACTTAGTTAATCTTTTCCATTTTTTGGATAATTTCTGGATTATACAAACGCAGATAATTCCAGTAATTTCCAAATACAGATTTGACATAGCCATAGGTTTCAGGAAAGGGTATTTTTTCCACAAATTCATCAGGATCGCGGAAACCGAAACGGTTCAGCCAATCGGCTACATTCCCTGGACCAGCATTGTAACTCGCTACAGCCAACAAGGAATTATTGCTATACTCGCTGTGGGTATAGTCTAAATACCAGGTTCCCAACTTTATATTATCATTCGGATTGTCCAACTGATAACTGGCAAGATTGATTTTACCGGCGATCCATTCCCCAGTTTCTGGCATCACTTGCATTAATCCAGTAGCGCCAACGATGGATTGAATTTGGGGCATAAATCGAGATTCTTGGCGAATTAGAGCCGTGACTAAAAGGGGATTGAGTTGCCGATCTTTTGACCAACTTTCAATGGATTCTAGATAGGGAAAAGGATAGAGGGCTTGCCAATAGGCGAGTTGTTGACGGAGCATTTGATATTGTTTTTGCTCTTCAGGATCGTCCCGCCATGCCAGGCTATTGAGCATGAAGATTCCGTCTAAATAATCGCCAACTTGCAAGCGCAGAATACCATCAGTAAACTGCTGGGCAACAGTGGGTTCCATCAAGTTAGTAAATTCGACTTGCCACAGCATCCAAGCCTCTCGATCTTGTCCCAGTTGATGAAGTTCTTTCAGGGTTTCAGAACCGGCGGGTAATAGGGGGCGAGGGATGCTATATTCTACGTCGGGTTCGAGATAGCGAACGCTGGTAAAGTCGCCCACATTCCATCCGAGCATGAGAGCCGATCGCCAGGCATAGTAGGATTCAGGGTAGCGCTGTAGCACATATTCAAAGGTAGCTTTGGCATCCCGCTCCCTGCCCAGTTTTTTCGCCCATTTCCCTACCCAAAAGGCGGCTTCGGGAGCGTACTCTGTCTCTGGGTTTTCTACGGTGATTTCCTGGGCAAGTCTCCAGGCTTGCAGTAAGTTACCCTTGTCGGCGGCATCTTCGGCTTGTTGCCATCTGAGTTTGGCTGCTTCTTCTGATTGACTATATTGGGTTAAAATCGACTGCCGCGCCTGTTTTGCAGATTGGGAACTTTTGAGCGCGTCTAACACTTTGCCTTGTTCTACCAGAGCGGCGGCGGCTTTGTGGGGAAACCGATCAATGACAATATTCAGATACTCTTGTGCGGGTTGCAGATCGACTAACCGGGAAAGATGAATTAAGCCTTGGGCAGTTTCTTTCTCATTGGGGTAACTACTATACAAGAATTTATAGGCGGCGATCGCTTCTTGGGTTTTGCCTCCAAGGTGCAACCCTCTTGCCGCCCGATATCGGTTTTTGGGTGTGGGAGGCGCTTTGGCATAGGCTGCACCGGCTTTGCCATACTCAATTTTTTCCCAATAACCAAAGGCGATAATTTCCCAATCTTCAGGGGTAAGTTGGGCGCTGTGGGTTTGGGTGAGGCGATCTAGAAGTTCAGTATAGTCAGGTTTGTAGAGAGCATGTTTAGCCAGCAGGCGCAATAGGGGCAACGAGTTGGGATTCGTCGCCAGTTGATTCGCCGCCATTTCTACGGTGCGGGGATGGGCAGGAAATTTGGCGATCGCCTCTTCCCACAGTTTAGGATTCGTTTTGCCTAACTCATAGAGGGCTTCAGCCGCCACAGGATGATTGGGATGGGTAGTAAAAATCTTTTGCCACGTCGCTGCGGCTTGCGTGGTTTCCCCTAATTGGGCATAGGCTTGGGCGCGTTGAGAAAGAATATGAGCGGCTAGGAGAGGATAACGGGTTTCTAAATTCTCTAAAGTGGCGATCGCCTCTTGGGGTTGATTTTGAGCCAACCGATCCATCGCCAATAGATAGCGAGCGCGAGGATGTTCTGGATGACTCGGTTGTTGGCTCATCGCTTCCAGATAGGGTTGGCGCTCAGTCGGCGAAAGTTTCACCAACTGGGCAATTTTGGATTGCTGTACTTGAGTCGGGTTAAGCTGAAACGTTGGTTTTTCAGACGGAACTTCGGGTAGCCAAGAGCTCACTTCATCAGCGATTTGGCGATCCAGATGGGTTTGATGGAGGATCGCCCCCCCAACAATTGCCCCTAGACTGACTCCGGCGATCGAGAAAATGAGAGGAAGATTAGATTTAGGGTTAGACATGATTGGGGTAGAAATAGCGATCGGGTTAGGAGACGAACGGAACCGGGGCATAGGTTTCAGCCAGCATAAAAGATTAGCTTTACGCTGTATATTCCCCGATCTTAATCGCAAATTTACATCCGTGCCGATCTTACACTCACACTAGAGCGATTAATGCTTACCCAGAGGATTGGTTATATAGCCTTTCTTTATTGCATGAAGTATAGCCCTCACCCCCAACGCTCGCTTTCACTGGAGAGAGGCTATTTCTAGAACTCATGGAAGAAGCAAGCCAACAAGCGATTGCTAACGAAATAACTCTAGAATTTCTAGAGTCATTTCTCGATCGTGAAAACCAACAGAATTGTAATTGACATCAAGATTGTAGTCAGCGCTTTGATATTCTCTGACTCTACGGCAAGGACAGCTTTTAGAGAAGCTAAAGCGATCGGCAAATGCGAATTATATGATTGCAATTTCTCCTGGTTAGGATAGTCTAAGGCATAGTCTAAGGCTCGCTACCCCACTATACTAAGTAAAAGGAAACGGTACACTTATTATCAATAACGATGGAATTCAAACCTACAGATACGCCACGGTTAGATTGGACGGGGGATGCGCTTGCCCTGGGCTTTTTTGAGGATGCGGTAGAACTGAGTGCGGATCTAGGACAACTGGATGAGAAGCTAGACGGCGCTCTGGCTGAGTTCATTGAAGATGCAGAGTTTAAGGGTAAAGACGGCAGTACAATATTTACTCGCTTAGGGAAAAAATACCCGATCCGCAAACTGATTTTGCTGGGCTTGGGGAAAGCGGAAAAGCTGAGTGTAGAAACTCTGCGTCAAGGAGGAGCATCGGCAGCTAAGTTGGCACAAAAGGAACGCTGCCAAAGTTTAGGTCTTAGTTTTCCCCTGTTGAATGACGATCGCCACTTAACCGCTCAGGCGATCGCCGAAGGAATTGAGTTAGGCTTACATCAGGATAATCGCTTTAAGTCAGAACCAGAGGAGAAACCCCCAGAGTTGCAAACGGTGGCGCTGTTGGGGTTAGGCGGTACAGAAGCGGCTCTAGAAAAAGCCACCATTATCTGTTCTGGGGTGATTTTAGCACGGGAATTGGTGGCAGCTCCCGCCAATGAGGTAACACCAATTACTTTAGCAGAAACAGCACAGGCGATTGCCTCCGAATATGGCTTAGAGCTGGAAATTTTAGGGCAAAAAGAATGTGAAGAACAGGGAATGGGAGCATTTTTGGGGGTTGCCCAAGCCTCCGATCTTCCCCCTCAATTTATCCATCTCACCTATAAACCCCAAGGTACACCGCGCCGCAAGTTAGCCATCGTCGGTAAAGGCTTAACCTTTGACTCGGGTGGCTTGAATATCAAAGCGGGTGCGGGGAGTAGCATCGAGATGATGAAAACCGACATGGGAGGTGCAGGAGCCACATTAGGTGCAGCCAAGGCGATCGCCCAATTAAAACCCGATGTTGAAGTTCATTTTATCTCAGCAGCGACCGAAAATATGATTAGCGGTCATGCCATGCATCCGGGGGATATTCTCAAAGCTTCCAATGGCAAAACCATTGAGGTCAATAATACGGATGCCGAAGGTCGTCTTACGTTAGCAGATGCCTTGGTGTTTGCCGAAAAACTGGGTGTGGAGGCGATCGTCGATCTCGCCACCTTAACCGGAGCTTGTGTTGTCGCTTTGGGCAATAAAATTGGTGGGTTATGGACAGCCGATGATACCCTAGCCGCCGACTTTATCAACAGCTCCGAACTTGCCGGAGAACAGTTTTGGCGGATGCCCTTAGAAGAGACCTATTTTGATAGCATGAAATCCGTCGTTGCTGATATGAAAAACGCCGGTTCAAGGGCAGGCGGTTCAATTTCTGCGGCCCTATTTTTGAAGCAGTTTATCAAGGAAACTCCTTGGATACATTTAGATATTGCCGGCCCCGTTTGGACAGATAAAGATTACCGCTACCATAGCGCGGGTGCAACCGGTTTCCCCGTTCGCTCCTTGGTGAATTGGGTTTTAAGTTAACCTGATGTTTAGGGGTTGGATGCGTCCAATCCCTAATTGGAGTGTATTTCCTCGGTTGATATCATGCTGAAATCGTTTTATATCAAGAATTTTAGAATATTTCGCGAACTGCAAATTAAATCCTTAAGTCGTGTCAATCTGATTGTTGGGAAAAATAATGTTGGCAAAAGTACGTTTTTAGAAGCAATCCGTATTTATGCCAGCAGAGTGTCTCAAGATGTACTTTTTGAATTGATAGATGGACGGCAAGAAAACTGGTTTAAAGAAAAGCCGCTAGACATGAAAAACTTAACCTTAGAAAATCTGCGTCACTTGTTTTTTAAACATCAATTACCAGAAATAGGTGAGGAAGGAATTTTGCTTTCAGAAGCACCTTACATAAAGGAATTCCATATTAAATTAATGCCATACCAAGTACAACAAGAACAAGGAGTTCTGAGAAAAGTTCCAGTTGATCTTGATTCCCTAAAATCTGATGGAGAAATTCCAGATGTTTTTTCTTCTATTGTTGTTCATGAGGAAGGTAAAAATCTTCGACTTATTGACCTGAAGGTTTTTGAAAACAAACTTTTCTCAATACCTCTAAAGGATAATACTGTTTCTTGTCAATCTATACCAATGAAGAAAAAACGAGATCATAGCATTGCTCAATTATGGGATGCAACTAGCTTAACCCCTTTAAAATCAGAAGTAATTTCCGGCTTGAATTTAATTGAGCCTAGAATTTCAGACATCTCCTTTGTACAGCCGAATGGAAATCAAAGTGGTTCTATACGAATTCCTTTGGTAAAACTTGAAGGAATTGATGAACCTTTACCCATGAAAACTTTGGGAGATGGGGTTAATCATTTATTGGAAATTTTACTTTGTCTTGTGAATAGCAAAAATGGATGCTTACTGATTGACGAATTAGAAAATGGGTTGCATTGGACAGTTCAGTCTAAAGTTTGGGAAGTTATTTTTCAGATTGCAGAAAAACTCAATATTCAAGTATTCGCCACAACTCACAGTTATGATTGCGTGAAAAGTTTTGGGAAAATTTGGAACCAGTATCCAGAGTCAGGATCGGTGTTTCGTCTAGAGTCTAAACAGGACAACATTAAAGCAACTGAATATACTTTAGAACAATTAATGGATTCTCTAGAATCAGAAATTTATATTCGTTAAGCAATACTCCTATGTCCGATCCTTGCAAACAAGATCTCAACTCTTCTGAAATCAAAAAAATCTTACTTGTAGAAGGCAATAATGATTGTCATATCGTGATGGCATTGTGTAAAAAACAGAGTGTTTCTAATAACTTTAGGATTCATGATTGTGAAGGTATTGATCTAGCCTTGAAAAATTTGAATTCCTTGATTATTCGCCCAGATACTCCAGAAGTGATAGGTACGGTTTTAGATGCGGATAAATCAATCATGACTCAGTGGAATCGTATACAGAAAAAGTTGCAAGATTATGATTACAATTTTCCTCAAAATCCGACGATAAATGGCACAATTATTCAAGGTTACGAAGATAAGCCTAAATTAGGGTTTTGGCTAATGCCAAATAATATTGATGAGGGTATTGTAGAAGATCTTTGTATTAAATTAGTTCCGCTAGATTGGAAGGATACCTTCCGATTTGCCCAAGAATGTGTTGCTGAAGCTAAAAATCGTAAATTGACAGACTTTAAAGACCAGCATTATCGTAAAGCGGAGCTTTGTACTTATTTAGCTTGGCGAGATGAACCCGGTTTTCCTCCAGGAAAAGCGATAGGCGCAAAAAAATTGAATGCTGACGCTGAGTTAGCCAAGCATTTTACAGATTGGTTAAAACAACTTTTTGGTTAAAGGAAAGTTAGTGTAGGGTGCGATCGCGAAACCGCAGGGCACCCTACTATGGCTTAATTGAATTGGCTCTTTTTCACTTCGGAAGAGAGTGCCAGGCGAGGTCGTTGAGAGGGTTTGCCTTGAACTAAACGCAATAACCAACGACTGAAACCATGAACATAGGTAAATAAGGTCGGTACAACCACCAAGGTTAATAACGTTGCTGTTGTCATACCGCCAATTACCGAGATAGCCATAGGCGATCGCATTTGAGCGCCTGCTCCTAACCCTAAAGCAATGGGGGTCATCCCAGCAATGGTCGAGAACGTCGTCATAAAAATGGGTCGCAGACGAGAGATCCCAGAAGCAATTAAGGCCGGTTTTAAGGAGATTCCTTGCTCGCGCATATTAGCCAAGGCACAATCGACCAACAGAATTGCATTTTTAGTCACCAATCCCATAAGCAGCACAATCCCAATTAGGGCATAGAATGCCAATTCTTTTTGGGTAATCATCAAAGCCAGTAAGGCTCCACCCACAGATAGGGGAAGAGCAACCATGATCGTAATGGGATAGAGAAAATTGTTATACAACAGAACTAAAATAGCGTATATTCCCAGAATTCCCAGGCCTAGAGCAGTGGCAAATCGAGAAAAAATATCGATCATAATCTCCACATCCCCAGAGGGTTGTTGCTGAACTTCGGGGGGCAAATTAGTTTCTAACCACTCATTAATCGGTTCCATGGCTTGCCCCAGGGAAATCCCTTGTAAATTGCCAGTTAGGGAAACTTGACGCAGGCGGTCAAAGCGGTCAATTTGGGAAGGACCGCTACCAATATGAATATCAGCGACTGCCATCAGAGGAACTACCCCCCCATTTTGACTGGGGACGCGCAAATTCCGCAGAGTTTCTATATCATTGCGCTCTTCAGTGCCAATTTGTATGCGAATGGGAATTTGGCGATCGGGGAGATTAAACTTAGCTAGGTTAGCATCATTATCACCAATCGTGGCTAAAGAGGCGGTACGGGCGATCGCCTCCACCGATACACCCAAATCTGCTGCCCGCTCTGGATCTGGAGTAATCAACAACTCAGGTTTCACCAAGCTGGCACTAGAAGTAACCTCTACTAATCCTGAAATCCCACGCATAAAGCTCTCTAACTCATCTGCCGTACTCTTGAGCAATTCTGGAGTTTCACTGCTGAGAACCACTGAGACATCAGTGGCATTTCCAGCCGCTCCTGCCGCTTGGAAAGTCACCCGCGCTCCCGGAATTTCTACAAACTTCTGGCGCATCTGTTGCTCAAACTCTTTCTGGGAAATTCCCCGCACTTCTGGAGGTAAAAGATTCACAGTGATTAAGGCTTCATTAATGCCAGAGTCTCCTTCCCCTGCACTAGCTAGGGCACTTCTAAAGGCTGGGTGATCTTGGAGCATCTCAGTGGTTGTCTGCATCACCTGGTCCGTTAAACTCAAAGGAGAGCCAGGAGGCAACTTAATAGTTACCCGACTTAAACCCCGGTCATATCCTCCAAATAATCCTGTGGGAATCAAGGGAATCAGTTGCATCGATCCAACAAAGAAAGCTACTGCAATCATTAAAGTAACGATGCGATGGGATAGGGCCCAGCCTAGGAGTCTGCGATAGGGATGAAATGTACGTTGACCCCAACGAAACCCTCGATGAGTTAATTCTGAATTCAGGTGATAGGAGGGTGTATCTGGGTTCTGTTCTTTCAGCAATGAAGTTTCTTCTACTTTTTTCCCTTTTAACAGATAAGCGGCCAACATAGGGGTCATAGTCGTCGCCACCAGAGTAGAAAACAAGGTGGCTACTGAAACCGTGATGCCAAAGGGTCGGAAAAATTTACCCGGAATCCCTCCCATAAAGGCCACTGGGACAAAGACTGCGACAATAGTGGCAGTTGTGGCTAAGACCGCTAAACCAATTTCATTGGCTGCATCTAAGGCGGCTTGGAAGGGTCGCTTACCCATCTGAATGTGCTGACTGATATTTTCAATCATACAGATGGCATCATCGACCAGGTTTCCCATCGCTAGAGCAAACCCCAGTAAGGTCATATCATTGAGCGTATACCCTAGAGAACGCAAAACGATAAAAGTGGGAATAATCGATAGAGGCAAGGCAAAGGCGGTAATCAGCGTACCCCGCCAATCTCTTAAAAATATGCCCACCGTAACCACAGTTAGGAGAGAGCCTACAACTAGGGCATCAATGGAGGCTTGATAGGAGAGGCGAATATAGTCGGCGTTGGTGAAGATCAGCTCCAGTTGAATATCTTCAGGCAGAGTTTCTTGCAGTTGGGCTACTTTTTTCTGCACTCCTTCTTCTACACTGACTAGGGTAGAGCCACTACTGCGCCACACGGAAAAGCCCACTACGGGGGTTTGCTGAACATCCGGATTATCTTTGATAGTTAAGCGGGAAACTTGACGGGGTTCAGCAAATCCATTGTTAACTTCTCCTAGGCTGGTGAGGGGGATATCCTCGCCATTGGGGAGAACAATACGATAGGTTTTGAGGGTCTCTAGGGTGGCAGCACTCCCTAGGGTGCGAATGCTTTTTTCTGTGCCTCCAGTTTGCGATCGCCCTCCAGGGAGGTTGATGTTAAAGTCGCGGATTTGCTGGTTGACTTCGCTGGCAGTAATTCCCAGGGCTTGCAGACGGGTGGGGTTGAGGTCGATACGAATTTCTTCGTCAACTCCACCAATACGGTCTACTCTGGCGACACCAGGAACAGAGAGTAGGTCACGAGTGATGTCGCGATCTACCAGATCGCTCAGTTCTGCGACAGAGCGCTGGGGCGAAGTAACGGCATAACCGATCACCGATTCACCCAGAAAATCAATTTTTTGAACAATGGGGTCTTCGATATCTTGGGGTAGGCTTTGCCGAATTTGGGCGATCGCATTGCGAACGTCGTTGGTTGCTGTATCGCTGTTGGTTTCCAGCTCAAACATAATCCTAGTACTTGACTCACCATCGGTTACTGTTGAGCGAAGCTCATCGACTCCTTCTATAGAGGCTATGGCATCTTCAACTTTTTTGGTCACTTCGGTTTCCAGTTCTGTTGGCCCGGCTCCGGGTTGGACAATGGTCACAGAAACAAAGGGGACATCAATATTGGGATTTTCATCAATACCCAATTGGGTAAAGGAAAACATGCCCACGATCGCTAAAATCAGGAAGACGACGAGGGTGGGAACAGGCTTGTGTATTGACCAGGAGGAGATTTTGAAAGACATTTTTGTTTAAAGGCAAGAGAGGGGAAAGGCAATAGGCAATAGGTGGAATAGGAAGCAGGGTATGGGCAATAATCTTCCCTGTGTCTGGGTGTCCCCGCGTCCACCTGTCAGGAGCATCTCACTAATTGACAGTAGGATTCAGGACACTGCTGTCTACGACACGGACGATATCACCTTCGCTGATAAATCCTGCACCGAGGACGACGATACGATCGCCTAAATTCAGACCTTGTTTAATTTCGACATTGGTAGAATCTCCCCCTAGGGGGGAACCCACTTCTACCGTGCGGGCGATCGCCCGATCGTTTTCATCAACTTGATAAATCAGGGCGCTACCATCAGCTTGGGGTTGAACCGCTTGCGCGGGAACCACCAGTCCTTGCAACGTTTGCGCGGTAATACTCGCTTGTAAAAACATCCCCGGTCGCAAGAGGGTAGAGGACGGAAGGTCAATCTTCACCGTTGCTTGGCGAGTATTAGCATCAACCAGGGGAGCCACTTCCCGAATCGTACCCTTGATATCGATCCGACTATCAGCATCCGAGGTTAAGGTAACTGGGGCCCCAATGTTCGCCTGACTCAGTTGGGTTTCAGGGATTTTCAGTTCTAATTCTAGAGCGCCTTGGTTGATAATCCGAAAGAGGGGGGTCTCTCGATTAGCCAAATCTCCCACCCGTGCGCTACGTTCGCTGACCCTACCACTCGATGGTGCGGTAACCTGGGTTTGGGCAAGATAGGTTTTCTGTTGTTCTACCCTCGCTTGTTGACTTTGTAGTTGGGCTAAAGCCGTATTTACATTCGCGGTCATACTGCCGATAGTGGCTTGGGCACTATTCACATTGGCGGTTGCACTACTGATTCTAGCTTCAGCGCTATTCAGATTTGCCTTAGCCACTTGCACCGCTTCCCGAGCATTCTTAGCCCTTGTGCGGCTTAAATCCACTTCTTGGGTGCTAATGGCTCCTTCTGCGGCAAGGGTTTCGGATCGCTGCAAATCCCGTTCTGTCTGTTCGAGTTCTGCTTGGGCTTGGGCTAAAGAGGCGATCGCCTGTTGCTTGCCCGCTTGAGCTTCTGCTTTCGCCGCCAATGCTCCCTGTAGAGCTGATTTGGCTTGTTCCACTGCCGCTTGCCGCTCTTGTACTACAGCGCGACTCGCTTCTACATCTGCCTGGACTTGGCGGATTTGGGTTTGCAAAACCGAATCATCTAATACCACCATCAATTGCCCTTTTTCTACCCAATCCCCTTCATCGACTAGCACTTGGCGGATTTGTAAATCCATCACTTCGGGTAGCACGGGTAACAGGTCATACGCATCTACTGTCCCAGTTGCCGTGAATGTGCTGGGTATTTTCGTTGATTCTACCGTGGCTAGAGTAACTGTTTGCACAGGATCGGCCGATTGAGAAGTAGTTACCGGTTGGACAGGGGTTGGTTCAGAGCGGTTGAGGGTATTGAAGACATAAGTTGCCAACGCACCTACTGCTAGGCCAATACCTAAACCCAACAGCAACCCAGGCTTTCTGCTCCCATTCTGAGGATCTATGCTTTCAGTCGTTTGAGTGTCTTGGGGTTCAGTTGGTTTGGGTGAATTGTCGATCTCACTGAGTGGCTGTTGACTCATGTATCCCTCCGATGTGGACGCTTTGGGTCTAGGCGTTAGCATTGCCTAGGGTCTAGTAATCTTTATCTCTTCTTTATAGTATTACGCATTGTAAAGCATGTGGGACAAACTCTTTGGCTCCATCTATTTTTGATCGATACTTTACAGTTAATATAGCCATCCTCTTGGGTCAATCCATGGCACAATAGGAAATCCAGAGTTGAAGAGGTACAGCCGTGGATTGGTGGCAGAAACTGAGCAAAAATCCCCTTGCTCAGGTGGGAGCAGTGATTCTGATAATATTCTATATTGTGGTGCTCGGTGCGGGTTTTTTTGCCCCTTACAGTCCCTATAGTTCCCAACTTGATGGCTCTCTTTTACCACCTACGCCTATTGAGTGGTTGAATGAGCAAGGGCAATTGTCGCCGCGTGTCTATCCGGTAACCCAGGGAGCGACAGATTTAGATACAGGCGATCGCCCCCTGATTATAGACCGGAGTCGTCCCTCACCTCTACGTCT
The DNA here is from genome assembly GCF_982964205.1 of Roseofilum sp. Lineage (NCBI taxonomy): Bacteria > Bacillati > Cyanobacteriota > Cyanophyceae > Desertifilales > Desertifilaceae > Roseofilum > Roseofilum sp. The sequence goes on from NZ_CEZBFX010000035.1 coordinate 37,202, forward strand.
GTTTGTCCAGGGAGATGACTATAAAATACTGGGTATCATTCCCGCGAATCTCCATCTTTTTGGAACACAAGGAGAAGGACGGCTCAATCTCTTGGGCACAGATCGGCAAGCGAGAGACCAGTTCAGTCGTCTTCTCTGGGGCGGTCAAATTAGCCTCAGTATCGGTTTAGTGGGAATTTTGATTTCTTTTCCCCTAGGGATGCTCGTGGGCGGTATATCGGGTTATTTTGGCGGTTGGACAGATGCGATTTTGATGCGACTGGTGGAGGTGCTAATGACCATTCCCGGTATTTATCTATTGGTTGCCCTAGCTGCGGTGATTCCGCCCCAACTCACCAGCGCTCAACGGTTTCTCCTGATTGTCATTATTACTTCTTTTATCAGTTGGTCGGGATTGGCACGGGTGATTCGAGGTCAAGTCCTATCGATTAAAGAGCAACAATTTGTACAAGCGGCGAAGGCGATGGGAGCTAATCCGGTTTATATTATTGTTCGCCATGTCTTGCCCCAAACGGCGACCTATGTGATTATTTCCGCAACTCTGGCTATTCCTGGGTTTATTGTGGCTGAATCGGTTTTAAGTCTGATTGGCTTGGGGATTCAAGAACCCGATCCCTCTTGGGGAAATTTATTATCTGCGGGGACGAATGCCTCGATTTTAGTCTTGCAACCTTGGTTAGTTTGGCCTCCTGCGATCTTGATTATTTTAACAGTTCTCTCGTTTAATCTTTTGGGGGATGGGTTGCGCGATGCCCTCGATCCGAGGAGTTTACGGGAGTTTAATTAAGGGGGAATAGGGAATGGGGAATAGGAAAACCGGATTTTTAGTCGCCCCGATCGCCGTTAGGTATCTTTATAGAGTTGAATCACGATCGCAGAGAGAATGGGCAATGATTTGAGCGATCCGTGAATGAGGTTCATGGCATTCAGGGGATGTTTGAGCATTTGTAGGGCAAGGGGAATGGGGGCAAGTTGACCTTGGGCGTTTATGGCATCATTGAGATTAGGCAGGTCTTGATTGTGGCGATCGCCAATTACCCGCACCATTCCCACAGCAATGCCTGCGCTCTGTAAAGTTTTTAAAATCGCAAATCCTTCCATATCGACAACCGAAGCCTGGTAGGTTTGACCGAGGTTCTGTTTTTTAGTTGCTTGAGTAATAATATGACTGCTGGTTAAGCCAGTTACGGGTTGGGTATGGGGAGTGAGTCGATCACTCAGGAATTCAGTTAAGGCGCGATCGCACTCTAGACTCTGTAGAGGTTGTTCTGGAGCTAAATTACAGCATTGTTGATACACAACCACATCACCCACTCGGTGTTGAGCAGATAAACTACCCGCTAATCCCAGGACAAGAAGAGTTGGGCGATCGGGTATAATTTCTGTAATCCACTGTTGTAAATACTTGCTGACGGGTTCACTTCCCATGGGAATGGGATAGACACTTGGCAACGGAGAGGATAAAGGCAAAGCACCCATACCTCGACGAACAGCATGATATTCAGCCCCTTGAGGGACTAAAATTACAGTCGGTGATGAGAATTTAGGGCTGGCGATCCGATCCAAGGTATCTATTCTCAGTTGCAACGGCGGAAATGGCGATCGATGGGGAACTTAGAGCATGTCCCAAACTTCGATACTGCCCAGCTATTTTAATTGATTGAGGATTCAAGGAAAAGAGTAATGATGGATTCATGGAAAAAGGGGTTAGCAACCCTGATCGGTTTAGGATGTTTAGGGATAACTCCCCTCACCAGAGCGCAGTCAACTCCAACCCCAACGCCTCATGTCTATCCCGAAGACGCAGTGAATGAGATTCTAAAGAACTGTCGTGAAGAAACTGAGACGTTTTTACCTCCCGATTTAATTGAACCCTTATGTGAATGCGTACTCACTGAGTTTCAAGCTCAATTCAGTCATGGTGACTATCAAAAGCTGATTGCTGAAGCGGAGAAAAAAAGAGAAGATCCTCCTCAATTCCTAGAAATTGGGCAACAGTGTGCCGTTCAATTATTTTAAGATAAGGTTTGAGTCTTTTTAATGTTAGCGTCCCCATGATTTGGGGATTTTTTATGGGCACTTCAGGGGTATGGCTGTGAATGAAGGGAAAGGAAGATCGTCAAAAGGGACAAAACGCCAGCAGAAATGGCGGGAGCGGTTAAATATTTCTCGCTGGGCGATCGCCACCCCCCGCATCACGCTGGGATTTTGGATCGCGGTAATGGTAGCGGGGATTTTTGCGTTTAGTTCCCTCAAGTATGCTCTTTTTCCGGATATTACGTTTCCGGTGGTGGTGGTTCATGCTTCTGCTCCTTTATCTACCCCTTTAGATATAGAAGCTGAACTAACGGAACCGATTGAAACTCAACTGCAAGATCTCCCTGGATTAAATCATAGCCGCTCTTTAGTTTATCCCGGACAAACGGTGGTGAATGGCATTTTTGAAGTGGGGGTGAATTTGGAGGCGATCGCGCCCCAATTGGAAACCGATTTAAACCAATTGTCCCTACCCCAGGACACAAAAGTTGAGGTCATTCCTCTCAATTTAAATGAGTCGAGCGTAATTAGTTATGCTATCCTCAGCCAAACCCTTTCTTTGGAAACGTTGCGTGAAGTCGCGGTATCCTCTTTTGTTCCGGAATTATCCGCCGTCGAGGGAGTATTACGGGTAGATATATGGGGAGATGGTTTAGATCGCAACCGGGAAACCCTACCCAATCCTCAATTAGAAGAGGTTTTGGCGACCCAACATCCCCCAACGTTAGTACGATTTAATGGGGAAAATGCTCTGGCGTTGAGTGTGGTAAAGCGCCGCAATGCGAATACGTTGGATGTGGTGAATCGCATTGAGGATGAAGTTGCCCAATTACAGGAGAATCACACAGATTTACAGTTAGTTTTAGCTGATACGGACGCAGAATATATTCAAGAAGCGACACAATCGACTATTGATGCGTTATTTTTGGCGATCGCCTTAGCGGTATTGGTGATTTTTGCCTTTCTCTGGAATATCCCTGCCACGCTGATCGCGGCTTTAGCCATTCCTATTTCCCTGTTAGCGACGTTTATTGTGATGGCAATTTATGGGTTTAATCTCGAAACGATTACCCTGTTGGCGTTAGCCTTGGTGATTGGGATTATTGTCGATGATGCGATTGTCGAGATTGAAAATATTGCTCGCCATGTAGAATTAGGAAAATCTCCGTTAAAAGCGGCGATCGCGGCTACGAATGAAATTGGTTTAACGGTAGCTGCCTCTACCCTTACCATTGTTGCCGTTTTCCTCCCGGTTGCCTTTATGGGAGGCACAGTTGGACAGTTTTTTAAACCCTTTGGCTTAACCATTTCCGCAGCCACGATCGCCTCTTTGTTCGTGGCTCGCACTCTCACGCCGATTTTAGCCGTAGATTGGCTCAAACGAGAAAAAACGTTTCAACAGAAGCCTGTTCGCCGATATGGGGTTTCTCGCGCCTATGGTCAGCTCTTGGGATGGTGTTTACACCATCGATGGATAGTTGTGAGTATTGCCCTCTTCAGTTTCATCGCTGGGATTGCCCTAATTCCTTTTATTCCCAAGGGTTTTATCCCTCAACTCGATCGCGGGGAGTTTAACATCGTCTATACCTCAGAACTGCCGAAATTTAGCGCTCCTCCCTCCACGGAAACATCCGAAGATCGGGGATCGTTCAGTTGGTTAGCGAGTCTTGTTCAATCTCCCGAACCGATTCTTTTACGCAAGTCTCGCAACGTGGCGGAAGAGTTGGAGGAAGTGGTGTTGAGTCTTCCGGATGTGGAAAGAGTCTATACCATCATGGGGTTGCGGGGAGAAGCAAATAAGGGAAAGATGCGGGTGATGTTGAAGGGCGATCGCCAGTTAAGCACGTTAGAAATGCAGCAACACCTACGGGAAGAACTCCCAAAAATCCCTAGAGTCACCCTCAGCGTGGAAGATATCCAATTTGTAGATACGGTAGATCAAAAGCCCGTGCAAGTGATGTTAGCGGGAGAGAATTTAGTAGAGCTAAATCAAGCCGCGCAAAGATTTCAAGAGCGTTTAGCGCAACTGGCTGGATTAGCCGATTTAGAGGTTACCGAAACTGGAGTCCGTCAATCGGGAGATATTCCTGAGCGCATCGATCGCTACCAGGGAGAGCGGGTGACGATCTTCAGTGCCAATTTAACGGATGGAGCGGCGATCGGCAATATTAGCGATGAAATCATCGAAATTGCTGATACTATACTCCCAGAAAATATCCGCCTCATTATTGGTGGAGAAGGGGCATCCAGTAGCGAAGTATTGGGCAGTTTTGGCACAACTTTAACGTTTTCAATTCTTTCCATGCTCTTGCTCCTTTGGCTCTTATTTGGTCGTCTAGAAGAACCCATTGTTGTCGGTTTATGTCTCCCTTTATCCATTGTCGGAGCGATGTTAGCCTTACTCATTACCCAAAGTGATTTTGGTATGATTTCCCTCTTGGGCTTAATCTTTCTTCTGGGACTTTTAGATAAAAATGCTCTGCTTTTAATGGACTATGCCAACCAATTGCGCCAGAAAGGAATCGATCGCTATACAGCTTTATTAGAAACCGGAAAAGTGCGCCTCAGACCGATTTTAATGACGACTGGCTCGACTTTGTTAGGAATGCTCCCCATTGCCCTTGGATTTGGCGCAGGCGCAGAATTACGCCAACCCATGGCAGTTGCAATTATGGGGGGATTAATTACGTCTACTTTATTAAGTTTAATTGTTGTCCCCGTTTTGTATACGTTACTCGAAGATGCTTGGAAATGGATGATTCAGAAATTAACCATGATTACCGCTCCCTGAGAGAAGTCGAAAGGAATAGAGTCCAAAAACTGTGTTTTTCTACCATTCCCAGTCACGGCACTATACTATACTGGGTTTCGCAATTTTTAAGAGAAAATTATGACTCGTTTTGTCCACGATCGGTTGGCTAAAGAATACAGCGCTTTGCGCTGTAACGGAGTACAGTATCATTGAGATAAGTCATTGCGAAGGTCACGCAAGTGGAATGAAGCAATCGCAAAATCCCCAAATCTTGGCGATTGCTTCCCTGCGGTCGCAATGACAACTCGAATCTACGATCAACAATGTACCTCATAGCAGCGCTTCGCGCTGTATC
>NZ_CEZBFX010000036.1:0-42343 GCF_982964205.1 Roseofilum sp.
ACCTCATAGCTGTTTAGTGAGTTGCTTTCGTTCAGCATAGTTAAGCCTCATCGTTCTCACAGATGTGTTTTGCCAACCGATTGCAGATACACTCCCAGGATTCACTACTTGTTTCCACCGCTTTGCCGGTTTGGATAGTGAGGCTATCCAGGAAGGCTTGGGATGGGGTAGATTCTGCTGCCCGGATTTCTAGCTTGTCCAGAAACCAGTTAACCAGGTCGTCCTGGGTCTCCATGTGCCGAACATTGTGGTAACCAAGTTTGTCCAATCGTTCCCACGTGAGGGCTGAAAGTTTTGGCTTTAATTCTTCGTTCATAATCCGTACTCCTTCATAATTCGCTGTACCATTCGCCGGCCAATTCCTAAGTTGTTATTGATAGCGTGGTAAGATTTCCCGCTTTTTCTCGCTTCAATACAGAGTTGTTTTTCTTCTGGGGTTAGGGTTTTATAAAACCTCTTTTTCTTTCGCTGGGGAAAGATTCCCTTCTGCCATTTCAGGGCTAATTGATAGTATCGGCGGGCAGATTCGGGGGAGTATTTGGCAATTCTTAAGTATTGGCTGCGGTAGTGGGGAAGGAGGGATTCCAGGGACTCCTTCATTGATTAGTCCTCCTGTTCTTTATAGTTGGTATCCCCCTCAGAAGAAGTCTCTTGTGCCTCATAGAGGTCTTCGCCAATCGCTTCCAGGATGCGTCCTCGTATATTGACTCCACAAATCCTGTTTAAACAAGCCTTACTTATGGTGTTAACTTCATAAGCCTGCGCCTCCCCAAGACATTCAAGGGATGTTCCCTTCCTGAATTGGGGGGAATGGGGGTAAGGTTGGTTTTAATCAATGGTGATCCTTTTACAAGAGGTGGGGGACGGTGGTGTAATGAACGCCAATCTCTTCGGCTATTTGTTTGAATGTGAAGCCGGATTTCCTCAGATGTTGGGCTTGGCTCTTCTGCTCATCGGAGATATGGGAGTTGGATTTAAGCCCTAGTTTTTTGAAGTAAATCCAGACGGTTTTGGTGGAAATGCCTAAATATTCTGCAATCTCAATATTCTTCAATCCTAGGGCGTGAAGGGTATAAATTTTGCCTCGGTTGATGTCGTTGATTATCTCTCTGTTTAAGCCGTATTTCTTGCAAATTCGTCTCAGGGTCGTTTGGGGAATCCCGGTTAAATTGCTGATTCTCCTGTAACTGTGTCCTTCACGGCGAAGTTCGATCGCCTCCCCGATCTGCTCAGAAGAGGGGCTGTTTTTGCGGCAAGGGTAATCATCCGGGGCGAATCGATCACCTCTCCTGTAGTTGATGATCGATCTGATGTACCTTTTTGCTGCCTGGCGATCGTAGGAGAACAGAAGGTTGTACTGCTTGATTTGTTCAGGGGCCAGTTGAATGTGCTGGGTCATACTTCACCTCCTTGGGTAACGTTTGCGTTTGCGAATTTCGGGGCGAACAAAGGCTGTCCAATATCTCTCAATGGGGTGGCGGTGGGACTCTCTGAGCCGTCGCCTCAGCAACTCGATCGCCCGCTCGGTTTTGTGCTGGGGCACTAATCCACCTCCTGATCTTTGGTGGGCGGGAAGAGGGGGCCGTGGCTTTTCTCGAAATGATCCAAGAAGCTCTCTAAAAGCATCTGGGACTCTTCATCTAGATCTGGGGTCTCTGGACATTTCCAGGTAGGGAGATTTTTCTCTATGTGGTCTTCATGGATGTATTCGCTCTCCTCAAACCCTGCCCTAATCCCACTCTCGCCAGCATCAATTTCGTACCACCAGCCAGGGGTTGGGTCTGTCTGGTGATGGTATGTAAGGCCAATAATGAGGCCTTGATATTTGCGGTGCTTGAAGGACTTGTAAATTGCATCCCAGAACTGGACATACTGGCCAATGGAGTATTTGGGCTGGGGGAAATTGCGGATGTTGCAGAAAACAGAGGTTTTAAACCCTTGAATCGCCTCAACTTGAGACTCGGCTAGAATCTGCCGCCCGACGATCGCCTGAGTCCCCCTCAAACTCTCATTAGGGAACCGGGTTAAGGCGCTCTCGATCGCTCTATACATAGCTCCGAGCCTCTTTATTTCCAGAAAATTAAATGCCATAATTTGGGTGATTTGTTTTATGTGCGGCTCCCCTCGTCTCCCATTCATAGTGGTTCCTACGATTTGGGGGGCTTTTTTGTTTCTCCTCTCTCCCGTTCATTGCGGTTCCTTCGAGAGGAAGGGATGGGGTCGCTCCCATCCCACAAAGCAAGTGATCGGAACGAACAACTTAACTAAGGAGGTTTTGATGGAAACTTTGCCCATCAATGGATTTGCTTTGCTATAGGCATTTCCTCTGTTTGCTATATAATCGCTCCCCCCCATTGGGGGGTCTCACCCCTTGCGCTGCTCCAACAGTGTGCTGGGGTTTGTGCAACTACCAGAGATGACAAGACCCATTATGGGTCGTTATAATCAATATGTCAATTTATTTTGATGAATGGGAGCTAATACACCCCTTGGAAATTTTGCGAAAAGCCCGGACTGAGCTAAATCGGAAGGATTTCTTAAAAGCAGCAGGACTTAGTAAAGAAACATACAGAAGATGGACAACTGAGCAGACAGTCCCCAAGTTTACCGTTGAACAAATAGATAGGATTTGTAAGGTGTGTCGCATAGATCCAAATTTCTTGATCTCATTCTTGAAAGGTGAAGTTGATGTGGAGGAGGCTCCCGATTAACAAGGTTCTTGACATACGGGTTTGCAGGGGGTGGCAAATGGTGGGATGATGCGATCGCCCATGTTTCAACTAATACCATGAAAAAGCCAACTCTAGACCCAGCAGCGCGAGAATCCAAAACCGTCCTCATTTGGCTATTCGTGTTGCGATACGTTCTTCTGATTACTGCGGAAATTGTATTGGAGGCGTTCTGGGGAGCCAGCGAGATGTTTGAGCCAGAGCCGGGCGCAGAGCCGATGGGATTAGTAGCGATGGTGATAGTGGCGATCCTTTGGGTGGCGATTGCCGTAGCATTCAACATGATTACACTTTTTCCTCTGTTCCAGGGACGCAAGTGGGCTTACTGGATTTATACTTGGCTGGTATTGTTTGCGGTTGCGCTGCGGGGGGTCGCAGCCGTTCTTTACTTTGCCGTTCTCCCTTTCACTCCCGAACCGCTCAGAGGTGAGATGGATCATTATTTACCCAGCCTCTCGGATACCGTCGCGGCGTTAATCTACTTGATTACCCCCATTTACCTGCTACAGAGCAAGGCGATTAAGCGCTATTTCGAGTACAAGAGAGAATTGCGCGCATTCAAGAAGCAGCTTAAAAAAGGCTAATCAAATTCACAAAACCTTCAACATACGGGTTTGCAGGGGGTGGCGAATGGTGGAACAAGGGCAATAGTTCGTAGTCTTTATGTGTAAAACGATAATTCTATCCCAACCTCCTAACCTCAATACCCCCTCTTTTACCTCTTTTCCTCTCAAACTTTCTGTAAAGAAACGTAACTATTACTGTCAACAAGCTCTAATTTTTTCGCAGCAAGGGCGATTTGATCCGAATTGATCCGAACTGATCCGCAATTGATCCGGGATTTTGGATCATTTTGTAAGCCTTGTGGGGTTTGAGTTTTAGGGGTGTTTTCTTTTAAAGATCCAATTGATCCGCAATTTTTTAAATTTTCCTCTTTGGGAAAATCATCCCATTTTGCCGGATCAATTGGATCTTTAAAATTTTGCCCTCGCGCTGCGCTTAGTGTACCCCTTGCAATATCTTAGTTTGAGCCGTTTTTTCAGGAGGCGTTTTAACTGATCCGGAGGGCTGGATCAGTTCGGATCAATTGGATCAGTTCAGTAAGCTCAGTAAGCAAGGTAAAATTTGTATTGGGGTACTTCCCACTCGGCAGAAACGAGACCCCATAACATTGGAGGTTGCAGGGGGTGACAAATGGTGGGATGATGCGATCGCATCTCCTACCGATTCAGTATTACGCAACCCAATATTAGACCCAGGAGCGGAACCAATGGGATTGGGGATGATTTACCATAGACTTGAGGTTTTCACCATGAAAACGACGAAAAAAGTTTGGCTCATGCCAACTCTGCAAAAAGCAAAAGTTATCCTCGTCTCTCTGATCGTCATTTACTACCTTTTGGAAATTGCCAGCGTTGTGATTTTGGTGAAATCTGGAGAGATTGAAGGCGAAATTCTCAACATCAAAGCCTTTAATTTCGTCTTCCACCCCTTGGTTTTCTGGTTCTTACTCAAGGGTCATCCGGCTGCGAGGTGGACGATTGTTGTTACCGAGTTTGCGGCCGCAGCAAACTTCCTTTCCTCCTCCGGCATCGCATTCCTAGCCGTATCCTTCAACGAGGAATTGGTCTTGGTCGAGAGCTGGATGATGGCTAGGTTAGTCACCCTCCCCATTGAGTTACTGTTTCCTGTGGCTTTGCTGTGGGAGAGTAATATTAAGCGGTTCTTTGAATTTAAGAAGTCCAAGTGGATTAAAAGCGAAAGCTCAGTGGTTACTCCAAAATTTAATATTTTCAAGCCACAGAAGTATATGCGATCGGCCCCCCGCCAAGTTCAAAGAATTTCAAGAAGACATCGGAGGTAAAAACCGTTCTTGCGCTCTAATCACATCCCAGTCTTCCCTGTTATCCCCAACGAGCGTTATTTGTCCTGCTCCAGAGCAATGAGATTAAGCGCTATTTTGGAGAAAAGCATTACGAGCGTAGAAGATGAACCGAATGATTGAACGCAACCCGATATTGCCCAAGAAGATTCGGAAGACATTGATGGGATTAGCTTGTGCCATTAGCTCCGGAGACTCAGAAGCAATCGATAGTGCCCTGCAAGAGACAGAGCATCAATTTACCTTGATGTGGGGACTTCTCGTTTGGCATCAGCAGAAGTTCGATCTGATCCGCCGTAGAGTCAAACGGCTGAAGCAAAAGACCAAGACCCAGGAAATTGGTGCGGACTTGATGGAAATATTGAAGCGTTAGAATTAAAGAGCAAGCAGTTGGATAAGAGGCGATCGCGTAGCTCGTACCTCGAGAGCTGCGATCGCGGTGTCGCCCTTTGCTTGACCCAGAACCTTTCAGTTCTTTAAAGTTCTAAGTCAATCTGTGCAACTGATATATCAGTTGCACACACGAGTTTGTTGTTAAAAAACTGCGAACCCCTGACCCACAGGGGGTTTCAGTTGCTAAGGTTAAAACAGACAACAGACAACAGAGAGGAGATTTCCTTATGGGATTAGCTCAAGATGTATACAACGCCGTGCAAGCTGCCGCTGTAGGCGTTTCCGCCGGAACGGTAGAGTTGTCGAATGGCGCGGCCATTTCAGCACAACACTCTGCCCAAGGGAACGCACTCAACTTCCAGGGAAGTATTCCCGTCTCGGAATCATTTGATGCCGTTGCCGGGGTAACCACTTACACCCCTGACGACACCAGTATGACCGCAGTCTAGGGATATAAAGTATGGTACAGAGAGACTTAATTTTTGGTACGTGGTTTCGGACGATTGACCGAGGAAGGGAAGATGCTTCTGCGAAGCCAGAAGGGGGCAACTTTGTCTTCCGAATAGAAAAAAAACTGGCGGAATATTTCAACGTAACAACTTACGAGGTGGGTACGGTGATTCAGTCCAATCCCACCAAGCTGACTGCAGCCGTCCTGAGTGAAGTCCGTGACTCGAAAGCACTCAAAACTTATCAATTAGACCCCAAGGTAGTTCCAACCGGGCCTGAACGCCCAGTCGGAAAGCACAAGCGGCTATCCAAAGGAGCGAAACCAAAAGGACGAAAGGCGACCCGCCAGGTAACCCTAATCCTTCCAGAGATCTATGAGACAAAGCGCTGGAACAAGACTACTCAAGAAGAAGAAGCATTCAAGGATTACCGGAGAAAAAGTTGCGTTTTTCCCTTGTTCTTTGATAATTCCATGGTTTTGCAATTTCTCGGTTGTATCATCAAGAAAAATTTTCCCTTAGAAATTGTTCTGGGAGGAGGAGCATCTCACCCTTTCCGGATAGCAGAAGAAGGGAAGATCCAGGGATTTGACAGTGGTGCGTGGCCCATCACCAATACAGAGGCCGCTAAGGGAGTCGAAGGAGCCAGCCTTGCAGCGGCTGTCCCGATTCCAGAGAGACGAGCGCCGTCTGCGATCGAGCAGGATATCTAATATCCTTTTCGCTAAAATGGGGGCTACAAGCCCTCATTTTACATACTCCTTTTGCTACAAACTATCGCATACCTTGATCCGCCCCTATGGGGAGGAGAATTCTCCACTCCGGTCAATCCATCATTGCTAAGTAATGGGGTCGTGGTTATTCAATTCATGTTCTCAATTCCCAATGAATGGAGGAATTGTAAATCCTTGTTGCACGTTAAGCGAGGGATTCTGACTACTTCTGGCGAATGGATTTATGGGTCGGCGATCGGCATCCGTCCCCACCCGGATCAAGAAGCTATTTCCTGGCCAGAAATTCCCGATAGTGTATTAGCTTCCGCCCAAGCTGGCAAAATTAAATGTTACAAAGGCTGGCCTTCTCCAAACAGAAAAATAGAGGAGCCTACTTATCAAGTCGTTCTAAAAATTTTCACCTAAATTATGAACTTTAGTGGAGGAATTCCAACAAGCGGGCCAGCAAGCGCAGGGGGAAGGCTTGGTGGCTCTTATACCAAGTCTCTTCTGGGAAGGTTGATTAAACAAGCAAAAAATCACGCTAAAGAACAGATGACCAGGGTTTGGGGACTCGCTCGGTCTATCGCACGAGATTACCTCCAGAGAGGAATCGGAGGATTAATCCGAGGACTAATTGGTAGGGTATTCAAACATTTTGGGGTTTCTAGCGTTGTACAGACTCTGCTCTCAGGCGTGAATTTCATCTGGAATTTCGACTGGAATATCAGCGATAAAGAAATCGCAGAAGATCGAAGGCAGGCAATCATCCAAGGAGCGGCTGTTATGGGGGGAGCTATGGGGCAAACCTTTGGCTGGATTCTCTGTGGTCAAATCGGGCAATCTGCCGTGATGAAAATAGATCCAGCAATGGCCAGCGCAATTAGAGAAGAAGTGAACGAAGAAGCTTATGATGAAATCTTGAATATCTGGAAATCGACAGCCGCCCAAATTTTTGATTTAGCCAATGAACAGGCGTTCTATTTTGCCTATTCCAATTTAAGAAGGACTATTAAAAATAGTAAATTGGCGCAAAAATTGGTGGGGGCAGAAAGGCTGAAAGCCTGGGGGGAAGAGGATACCAAACCATTTAGCTTTGCTTCATGGCAACAGGGGCAGATTGAAAAAATTCCCAACCCAGCCGTAAAAGAATTTGTGGAAGAGTTCGGAGAAGAGCTGTGGGATAGTTGTCAGGAGGCTTTCCTGGTGGTCGCCAGCTCTATTGATTCCCAGATGGCCCTGCAAAATTCGATGATTAGAAATCAGATTTGGGGGCAACCGGTGGTGGCCGATATTCAACCCAATCGGGAGGAAGATCAGGTGATTCGGGTGTATGCAACCGAAGCAACTGTCCGCCAAGAAGTCAGCTCAATTCTGGCGCAGCATCAGATAGTTTCTGGTTACGACGTGGGAGAAATGGTAGAAGGGGGCGTGATGAGTTACGTCTCTAAAAATCCACATACAATCAGTGCGATTATCCACTGGGGTAACCGAACGGGACCGCCCTATCGCCATAGAAGTACTTCCTTTGTTCGCCGCCAAATGACAATTCCGCAGCTAAAACCCAGAGGTTGGACATGGAAAATGGTGCAAGACCTTGCTGGGGGAAAGGAAGGGGTTTTAACTGGAAGCTATAAATGGTGGGTGCGGTACGACGATAATACGAAAACTTTTTTTTGCAGTAATTCCTATAACTCTGCCCAGAAGATAGTGGAGGGTCTTTCAACGCTCAGTGAGGCAAAAATCGTCAGGAATAGTGAGGTTCGATCCAAGCCTACACTAAATCACAATCAAGCCAATCGAAATTTTCCAGATGAGATCCGAATCTATCCCTGGAAGCTAACAATTCTCCGAAGTGGCTACACGAAAAGAGGAAGAGTTAGAGCAGCCGATGACAGAAAATCGAGTCGGATTAGCCGCAGTTTCCCCCTATATTTTAAGCTGCCCAACCAACAACTAGACGAGCAAATAGAGAAATTTTTGACCGAGGCTTATAACGATATACCAATCAGTCTTTAAACAGCTAGAGTAAGCCAAGTAACCAAGGAGGATAGGATGAGCGCACGAATTACATTAGGAGTTTTGCGCTATGCGAAGATTGAGTCAACTCCGGAAAACTATACTCTAGAACTTTTAAAAAGGCGATTACAAGAATCGCAGTTGCTACTGGCAAAGATAAAAAGAAGACTTCATGGAGAAGAAAAGGAGCAGGTAATGGATCGGGGAATGTTTGATATGATTGTTCGGCTGAATGAGCAGATGATATCTAATGTTGCGATGGCGGTAGTCGAATTGGAGAGATACAAAACTCTGGACAATCAAACCGATAAAAAATTCAAAGATTTAATCGACATAGATAATATCAACAAAGAAGAGATCAAAACGCTATGCTTTGCCCTTTCAGAGCGAGTCAAAAGTCTTGAGACAAGACAAGGCGATTTATTAAACACTCGGACAAAGGCGATCGCGAAATTAGATGTTCTCCAGTGGATTGGTGGAGGGTTGTGGGGGATATTAATGATCTGGCTTGCCTGGCTCTCCTCACAGATCTAATGTAATCTGGCGCATCAGTGGCGCGAATATTAGAGTTTTGCTCCGATACTTTTTCGCCCAAAACCAAGGATCTTAATCTCCTTCTTGGCGCACGAGTGGCGCAAGAATTACGGTAAGTTGATTAAAACCAATCGGAGCGGCGGGATTTGAACCCACGACCCCCACTACCCCAAAGTGGTGCGCTACCAAGCTGCGCTACGCCCCGGTCACAGATCTTTATCGTAACACAGGATTTTGAAAATTAAAACCCCTCTAGCGTATTTAAAGCTTGAATGACTTCTGGAGTCACCGCAGCCGGCCAGGTTCCTTCGGCTCGACGACCCGTATTGAGGATAAAATGGAGGCTAAAGCTGTGGGAATATCCTTCTACTTCCACCCACAAAAAGTTCCCTTCGGCCTCACAGGTGATTTTTTCTTCTTCCATGAGTTCGGGGGCGATTTGCTCTAGGCTATGGATCAATTGTTGTAGGAGGCGCTGGAATTCTTGCAGTTCTGTAGCCCTTAGTTCGATCGCCCAATCTGCACCACCAAGCAAAGCGGGATACTCGATCTCTTCCGGTTTCCAGCCGACTCGCCATTGAGAGCCTTGTTTAATCACGGTTGTTTTGGGGATTATAAATGCCAACTAGGACATCAATTAAAGCGTTTCGTTGCGATCTCGTCAAATTTTGGATTGCTTGGCGATCTCCCTCTAATGGATTATCTCTGAGTAAATCTGCACTGGGATAAAGTACTTCGTACATCACCTCATTAGTGCCCAAATAATCAGCTAGGGTTAATTTCCAATCTAGGCGATATTGGGGCGTGCGACCTTTGACATAGAGATGATAACGAATCAATCTCTCAACTAAGGTATTATCAGGCTTGGCTTCTCCATTAAGTTGGCTAACGTAATTATTTTCTAGAGGAAAGTCTGGGAGTTGTTCATACACTAAACGCCACAGATCCCTGGGTCGAATGCGAGACTGGGCAAGAGCCACGGGTGGAGAAATTGACTCTAAGGGCATGAAGGATAAACCCATCAGCCCTAGTGAACCTAAACCAATGAGAAAAAAACGCCTTTGTTTCATTCACCAATGATTTCGGGTTGGGTTAACTCGTCAGACATTTCAATCACCGCTCGAATGACGGGTTTCATTTTTGGATCGTCAAGGCTATCAAATTCTTCGTAGCGGCGACGTTGGGCGCGATGGGCTACTTGTACGGTAATGCGATAGCGGTTGGATGCGGCATTAATGAGTTCCTCAGCACGACAAATTAATTCTTGGCTGTCTACGGAAGAGCGCTTGAGCATAGGGGGATTTTGAGAAGTTAAGTCAATCTTTTTCTAGTTTACCTGTTCTGGTTAAAAGTCGAGCAGGACGGAGGAATTGGCGACCACAATTTGGTTATGACCGTTGCGTTTGGCTTGGTCAAGAACATAACGAGTGAGTTCGAGTAGAAATTGGGGTTGGGTATCAACATGGGGAACTAAAGCGGCAACTCCGATACTAAGGGTAACGGTGGAAGCAACGGGAGAGGTTTTGTGTTCTAGGTCTAGGTTGATGACGTTGTTTTGAATCATATGGGCGACATGAAAACTTCCTGATA
This sequence comes from Roseofilum sp., assembly GCF_982964205.1. Taxonomy (NCBI): domain Bacteria; kingdom Bacillati; phylum Cyanobacteriota; class Cyanophyceae; order Desertifilales; family Desertifilaceae; genus Roseofilum; species Roseofilum sp. The sequence continues at coordinate 10,310 of NZ_CEZBFX010000036.1, forward strand.
GGTCTGTATGGGGGAGAAGGATAGCAAATTCTTCCGGTCCATACCGAGCGACCAAGTCAGCGGGGCGTTTGAGAGCTTGGCGCACAGCATCGGCCAGAAGTTGCAAACAAAAGTCACCACTGAGGTAACCGTAGGCTTTATTGTAGAGTCTGAAGTAGTCAATATCACAAAAAATTAGTCCGAGTGGCGATCGCTCCCTGGCGAGTCTTCGCCATTCTTTTTGTAGTACTTGGTCGAAACGGCGACGGTTGAAGAGTTGGGTGAGGCTATCGGAAGCAGCCAGTTGTTTGAGTTCTTGATTGGCTTCTTTGAGTTGTTCGTAGAGCTGGGACTGTTGAATGGCGATGCTCAGTTGGCTGCTCAAAGACATGAGCAGTTTGGTTTCCCAGGGTTGCCAGTTTCGAGGCTGATGGCATTGATGGACGATCAGGAGTCCCCAGAGATAGGTATCGCACAGGTTATAGTGATGGGAGGTGATGGGTAAACTGGACTGATCGGATTGAAAGGGGGTATTTTGGATCGGAATAGTTAAGGGGATTCCCAGTTGAATGGGAAAGACTAATTGCGATCGCACCTGAAGTTGACTGAGGTATTTGCGGTCTTTATCTCGGAGTTCAGCCGTTTCTAGATTGTCAATTTGGCTGAATTTTCCTTGTTGATAGAAGGTGACTTGATCTTTAGTATAACACTGTTCAATGGGCTGATCCAGGATAGAATGACAGCTAGAATGGAGTGCTTCAACAATGACTGTACCGCTCCAATCTGGATTAAAATAGTAGATGAAGGCTCGGTCTATGGCCAATAGGGTTTGCACTCGATCGACCGTCGATTGCAGAATTTCTTCTAAGCCGACAGATTGGCGAATAATCTCCATCATCCCTCGCAAGAGGCGATCGCCTTCGGCTTGTTTCTGCTGTTCCTCCTGCTCCTTGTAGAATTGAGTCCTATCTTCAATCAACACTAAGTATTGAGACTTTGGGCGTTCTTCTTCCCAATTAGCCCTCAGTGTCACCTTTAGGTCAACTCCTTCTAAATGACCTTCTCTCTCTACCGATTCATTCTCGATCAATTCTTCTAAATGAACAGAGCTTAAAAACGGGAAAATATCTCTCACATCGACACCGAGCGCTAGGGTCATTTGAGGAAGAATATCACCAATATTGTCATCAGCACCCGTTATTAAGAAACGATCGTTAACGATCAAATAACTGGCTTTAAATTTCAGGCTTATAATCTGATTGAATAGACGATTCATCGCTGGTTCTCCCTCTCCCATCTCTCCATTCTGAAATCCCTCTTTTCCTAAATTAGGCTTACACTTCAGAACTTTTCGACGGCATCTGATAATTAATTTTTATTAACTTGCACTTCAGTGGACATGACGGGTGGAACTAGACAGTTCCATAATTGAGAATAGGGTAAAGTCTAGATTCTTGTCTGTGTGTTTATCCTATCACTTCTCCCTGGGATTGACAATCGCACAGACTTAGATTGAAACTTTATGACTCCTATTCAGGGAGAGGGGAAAGATTTGCCCTGAAATCCTATGAGAGATTACTCAATTTCCAGGTTTAAATTCCACTGCTCTAGAGTTATTCCCAGACTACGATCTAACTGAGTTAAGGCATTGAGGTACTCGATTAAAACCCCTAATTCATTTTGTTGGGCTTGGGCTAATTGATTTTGAAAGTTAATAATATCAGTTAGCGAGGTATTGTCAAGACCTAGACTGAGCTTCTCTTCTTCCGCTGCTAATTGCTCTGCCACCAATTGAGTCCTGGATCGAGATTGCTGCACCTCTTTCCAGGTCAGTTGAATCTCACGGATCAGATTATTCAAGTCAATATTCAAGCTTGAATAGATTTGACTGAGGGTATTTTCAGCTTTGGTTACATTCACTTGGCTTTGTTGAAAGCGCTGTTCGGGCTGCAAATCTCCCCAGGTTTTACTCAAGGTTAACCCTAGAGTTAGATCGGATCGAGTCTCAACCAAATTACTGGGTTGAAAATTATAATCTGCTTCTAAATCCAAATCCCAACGACGATCATCGGCGGCTTCAATCAAAGTATAGTTGGCAATTTTCTGAGTCAATTTAGCCTGTAAGTAAGTTGGATTATTTTCTATTGCTATGGACACCAACTGTTCAGCTTCTAATATAGGTTGATCTTGGAGTGTGGGGGCTTGAGCAGCGATCGCTAAATCTTGATCGAGTTCTAATAAATTCAACAAGTCTAATCGAGCTTCATCTAGGGCATTTTTAGCATTTAAAACACTCAATTCTTGATTCGCTACATCTGCCGCTCCTTGAATCCGTTCTACTGGAGGGAGTTTTCCTGCTTCAATTAAAGCTTCTGTCACTTCCAGACGACGACGAGAGTTCGCTAGAGTTAATTGGGCAATTTCCAGTTGTTTTTGACGTTGAAAGAGTGTACGGTAACGCAAAATAGAATCAGTAACTCGATCGATTAATGTAGATTTAACTTGTAAAATCTGCACTCGATTGGTTAAGCGTGCCTGCTCAACCGAAGCTTGATTAACTTCGACTCCTGAACGCCGTAACAAAGGCTGTCTCAATTGTAGTTCAACCTGATGATTTAATGCCCTTTGATCTAACGGAGTAGTGGAACCCAATTGTCGCTCTAAACGGCGAACAGTTCTCCAGTCAAGGGTGATTTCAGTACCGATGGGAAACTGAGTGTTCAGGGAGGCACCGATATCTAACCCTTCACTTTGAGTAATAATGGGGCCAGTCGATCCTCGACGAGCATTGAGTAAAATACGAGGGGTAAGATTGGGTTTAAATTTATCTTCAGCAACGGCCAGATCTTGACGTTGAGCAATGCGATCGAGATAGGCATTTTTGACTTCTGTGTTATTTTCAACTACCAGTTGTACAACATCGGCGATCTCCAAGGACAAAGGGACGGGTTCTCTTATCTGTTCAAACTGAACAGTTTGAGCCTCTAAGGGAGTCGCTTGTTCCGGCAAAAAAACGCTCAAACCTAGGCTATAAAAGGCTAATAGCCCTCCAGAGATGAGGGATAGACTGACGGATTGACGAATGCTCAATAGGGATGGGTAATAGGTCATGGCTGGTTTTTGGATAAAAGTTTAACGTTAATTTAATATAAATTTCATTTGGTCCCACAAACGGTGTTAAGAGTCTAGCCAACTGGAGAACGTTCAAGTCAACGACAAACAATAGTGCTACAATCAAGGCGAGTTACTTCTTTCTAGGTTTTCAGTTATGGGGAAAATATAGACTTGTCAGGGAAATTGGGTTTAGAGCAACTCCCTTCGAGAGCGGCTTTTATGTTAAAATTATAGACATAGAAAGGGTAATCAACTACCTCAAAAAACAGTAGCTGAAAGGTAACGCACCTTGGAAACCGAAGTTATGCAGTTTTTCTCAGGAAGGCTTGAGAAGAAAAAACTTCAACTATCAAGTACGAGAGGAACTAAGGATTTTAGGTGTTAACTTTACCGAAGGGCATTGGGGAACAGGCTTCTGAAATAGAGGAAACGTCTGAGGAGAGAGAGTCTCTGGTTTAAATACCGCAAGGCATTTAATTTAAGCGAACTCGTTGAATCAGAAATCCAGTCGCAGTAATGTTTGGAGAATCTACTCGGCTTTAGTCAAGTGGAGTATATCAATTAAAGAGTCTTTTCCTTCAACCTCAAAAGCGCTATGCTAATTTACATCTGTTCGTCAGTTGCTGGATCAGTGTATGGGTCAATCTAGGGGATCTGAATCATCTAGACTTGAGAGGCGATCTCAATCCCTTCAGTTTACAAAGAAGATGTACAGATTGATGGAGCAACCAGTCAGGTATACAAGCGATTGGATCACAATACACAGATATGGTCAACCTAATTAAGACAACCCAATCTGGACTGATTCTCATTGTTGATGATAATACCAACAATCTTAGGGTGCTATTCAACTTACTGAAAAAATCAGGGTTTAGGGTATTAGTGGCGAGAGATGGCAAAAATGCCTTAGACAAGGTGAATCAAACCTATCCAGATTTAATCTTACTGGATGTGATGATGCCAGAATTAAGTGGTTTTGAGGTCTGTCGTCAGCTTCAAGCGAATCCCAACACCCAGGAGATACCAGTTATTTTTATGACTGCTCTATCCGAAAATGAAGATAAAGTGAAGGGATTAAAACTTGGTGCTGTGGACTACATTACCAAACCTTTCTATCAAGAAGAAGTCTTAAGTCGAATTCAATTGCATCTTAAGTTGCGCTCTTTAACTCAAAACTTACGAGAAAAAAATAAGCAACTTCATAAAGAAGTCCAAGCCAGACTGTTAGCTGAAACTCAATTAAAACATCTGAATGAAGATTTAGAAACCCGTGTATTAGAGCGCACTGAGCAGCTCTCATCAGCCTTAGAGAAATTACAAGCGAGGGAAGAGCAACTCAGTTATGAAGCTTCTCACGATCATCTAACGGGATTATATAACCGGTTATGGGTCACTCAATATTTATCGACATTGTTAGATGATGTTTCCAGTCATTCTCAGATTAACTATGGAATTTTTTTCCTAGATTTAGGTCATTTTAAGCGAGTCAACGATCATTTGGGACATCGCATTGGAGATCAAGTGTTGAAAGAGGTGGCAGAGCGATTGCTCGGATGTTGGCAAGGACAAGGACAGGTGGCGCGTTTAGGGGGTGACAAGTTTTTATTGATACTATGTATATGCAGAAATACTGATATAGAGGCGATCGCTAACCGGATCTTAGAACATTTGCAATTGCCCATTACCATCGGTCACTATTCCATTTCCCTCCATGCTCGCATAGGAATTATTCCATCCATCCTTGGCTATCGACAAATGACCGACATTCTGCGTGATGCAGATATTGTCATGTCAGAAGCCAAACGAGCTGGGAAAACCGGTTATTGCATCCTCAATCCCCATCTCCAATCTCGCGCCTTAGAACGCATTCAACTCGAAGCTGAATTACCGCTGGCCATCCAAAACCATCAATTTGAGTTATATTATCAACCGATTATTGCTCTCGACACTCATCAACTCGTCGGTTTTGAAGCCTTAATTCGCTGGCAACATCCTCAACGGGGACTCATTTCCCCCGGATACTTTATTGACTTAGCTGAAGAAACAGGATGTATTGAAGAATTAGGATTTATTGCGCTTACTTTAGCCTGTCAACAACTCCAACAGTGGCACCAACAATTTCCACAGACCCAACATTTGGTCATTAATGTCAATCTCTCTCCTTTGCAATTGCAAAACTTCCATCTTCTCACCACCATTATTACCATCTGTCGTCAACATGAGATTTTACCCCATCAACTCAAACTAGAAGTCACCGAAAGCGCCTTTTTAGAAAATGAAGGAATGCCCACAAGAATTTTACAAGAAATTCATCATCAAGGCATTAAAATTTGTATTGATGATTTCGGCATAGGATACTCCTCCTTAAGTCGTCTCCATTCTTTTCCTGTAAACACGCTAAAAATTGATCGATGCTTTATTTCTCGTCTGGATAGTGCAGAAGGTTTGGCAATTATTCAAACCATCATTTCTTTAGCTCACCATCTTGGTATGGATCTGGTTGCCGAAGGCATCGAAACCGAAGAACAACTCAAAATCGTAAAAGACATAGGGTGCGAATGTGGCCAAGGATTTTTGTTTGCAAAACCTCTAAACCCTGAATCAGCCACTCACTTTATCGAAAATTATAGGATTAATTGACCTATGAACACTTCTTCTAGCGATCAAAAAACCCTGCTGGTTGTTGATGACAATCCCACTAATATCAAAGTTTTATTCAACTTTCTTAAAGAAGAAGGATTTAAGGTATTAGTCGCCAAAGATGGCTTAAATGCCTTAGAAAAACTTGCTTCTATCCAGCCTGATTTAATTTTACTTGATATTATGATGCCTGGAATCGATGGCTTTGAAACTTGCCATCGCATCAAAAAAGACCCCAATATTAATACCATTCCAATTATTTTTATGACCGCTCTAGCGGATGCGAATAATAAGGTCAAAGGACTCAGTTCTGGAGCCGTTGATTACATTACAAAGCCGTTTCAACAAGAGGAGGTTTTAGCAAGAATTAATCTCCATTTGCAGTTACAATCTCTGACTCAAGAACTGGCCAGTGTAAATGCGTCATTAGAACAAAAAGTGGAAGAGCGAACCGCAGAACTCAAAACAGCTCAATCTCAATTAGTCTTGACAGAAAAAATGTCATCTTTGGGTCAACTGGTAGCTGGGATTGTCCATGAAATCAATAATCCAGTCGGGTTTATTGCGGGCAATATTGCGGAAGCAAAAAGTTATGCCCAAGACTTAATTCAAATCATTCAACTGTATCAAGAAAAATATCCTGAACCCGGGGATGAAATTCTTGATGAATTAGACGCAATTGAATTTGACTATTTACAGGAAGATTTTCCCAAATTGCTCAAATCGATGGAAGAAGGAACCAATCGCATTACTTCTATTAGTCAGTCCATGCGTACCTTTTCCCGTGCCGATAGCGATCGGAAAGTTTCTTTTAACTGTCATGATGGAATTGATAGTACCCTTATGATTCTTAGGCATCGCCTGAAAGCGAAAGATTACCGACCAGAAATTAAAATTACTAAAAACTACGGAGAGTTACCCCCTATTGCCTGCTATCCCGGCCAATTGAATCAAGTGTTTATGAATCTGTTAGCGAATGCGATTGATGCCCTAGAAGATTCTAATCAAGGGAAAACTTATGAGGAAATTCAAAATCAGCCGAATGAAATTCTGATTACTACAAGTTGTGATACCAATAACCATCAAGTCAAAATTGACATCCAAGATAATGGGGCCGGCATGAAACCCGAAATTCAACAGAAAGTCTTTGATTATTTATTTACGACTAAAGGGATTAATAAAGGTACAGGATTAGGATTGGCAATTTCCCGGCAAATTATTGAAGATAAACATCAAGGAACCCTGAATTTTACGTCTCAACTCGGAGAAGGAACTACTTTTACGCTAGCGCTGCCCGTGAAGAATTGATATAGATTCGCATTTCTTAGGGAAATGATTATTAAACGTAATGCTCTTCAGACAGATTTTTGTCCCAGTTGGGAACTTGCTGTCTAAGTCACTCGTCGTCACTGTATGGTTTCTCCTTGGTGACCAGGTGGCGGGAAGGCTTTAAGCAATACCCGCCCTTTTTATGATTTCAAAACAGGCTTCAGAATTTGATACGCTACCAATACTGTCTGAAGCTAATCCTATGCATCACTCATCCCTATTGTTCCTTAGCAATGGCCATGGAGAAGACCTCAATGGCAGTTTAATAGTCAAGGCTTTGCAAGAGTCTCATCTCCAAATAGAGGTTGGGGCTATGCCTTTGGTGGGTGCAGGGGGAGCCTATCGCGGTTTAGGAGTGCCTATTATTGGCCCGACGCGCACCCTTCCCTCTGGCGGAATATGGTATATGAATCCGCTTTATCTGATTAAAGACCTATTTTCAGGTTTGATGGGGTTAACCTGGCGGCAAATTCGCGCGGTTCAGCGCTATAGTCGGCAGTGTGACCTGTTAGTGGCGGTTGGGGATATTGTACCCATTGGTTTAGCCCAGTTAACGGGTCGTCCTTATCTAGCGTTTATTGTCTCAACTTCCAGTTACTATGAGGGTAAGGTTAAGTTACCCTGGTTGACGGCGCAGTGTTTGCGATCGCCGCAATGCCAAAAAATTTATACCCGCGATGCCTTTACTGCCACAGATTTACAGCAACAAGGATTCCCCAAAACCACATTTATTGGTTGTCCGTTTATGGACACTCTCACGCCAACCGGAAAACCCTTAAATCTGCACCCCACTCAACCCATGATTGCCCTCTTACCCGGTAGTCGTCTTCCCGAAGCCTTAGAAAACTTTACCCTACAATTGCGTCTGTGTGAAATGCTCTCATCCCAGCAACCTCTACAATTTCAAGCGGCCTTAGTTCCCAATATTCAACGGACGCAATTACAAGCGTTAGCAACTCAAGAAGGCTGGCACTATATCCCCGGAATACTGACCAAAAAACAGACCACAATTCACTATCATTTCGATGCTTTCCCCGATATTCTCCATCAATGTAATCTGGTGATTGGGATGGCAGGAACTGCTGTAGAACAAGCGGTCGGATTAGGTAAACCCATTGTCCAAATTGCCGGTAAAGGCCCCCAATTTACCTATCGATTTGCTGAAGCCCAAATGCGGCTTTTAGGGCCATCAATTACTACAGTAGGGACGGGGCCAGCGACTCCTGCTATTTTAGCAGAAGCAGCCACAAAAATTCTGCACATTCTTAGGGATGAGCCTTATTTAAAAACTTGTATTGACAATGGTCAAAATCGAATCGGCCCTACAGGAGCCTCCCAGAGATTTTCAGAGGAAATCATGAAGATCATTAGGGTTAAGAATGGTCATTCATAATTGAGCTTTGATTCTCTCTTTGAGCAGGATCGGGGTTTAGGGAAACGCTAAAAGACTCGATCTTCGATCCCTTTCCACCACTCGCCAAGTTTCATTAAATCTTGGTGAATTTCGGTCAATTGTTGCATGTATTCTTCGGGCGCAAGTTCATGGCGACGCTCTTGCAACTTTTTTAACCGCAACTGGAGCAGTAACCAGGGTTTTGAGATGCCATCGGTGGCTTCAATATAGTGGGCTAAAGATTGACTGTTCACGATCGCACACTCCTAAGGTGACTATAAAACTTAAAACTTACTCTCTATTATGATCCCCTAGCGCCAAACTTGCTGGGATTTACCCGCGATTAAGTCCCATAGGCGAATGGTTCGATCGCTGCTGCCCGTTGCTACAGTGCGATTATCCGGGTGAATAGAGAGTGCTGAAACTCCTCCAGTATGACCGCTTAAGGTATGCAGTAACTCACCGTTCGCCAGGTTCCAAACGTTGACTTCTCCGGTACTTGACCCGGTAACCAGATATCGGGCATCTTGAGTAATAGCGAGCGATCGCACCTGAGAGCCATTTTTCTGTAGACGACGACTGGTGGGAATCTCCCGCTTTTCCTGCTCAACCAGTCGCAAATCCCACACCCGTACCTGGCCATCCTCTCCTCCTGATGCTAATAATTTACCATCTCTGGTCAGTGCTAACCCGTATACCGCACCTCGATGAGCTGGAAAACTGGAGACTAATTCTAAGCGACTCAAATCCCACAGGTGAATCATGCCATCGGCACTACCAGAGGCTAACCAACGGCGATCGCCACTTAACGTTACCGTATAAATCGTTTTTCTGGGGCCGCCTAGGGTTTTCAACAATGCTCCCGTTTGCAGATCCCATAACTTGACGGTGCGATCGTCTCCTCCACTAACCAAGAGTTGACTATCGGCACTAATGGCCATCCCATACACTCCTCCCCGATGGGCTGTGAGGGTCTCAATTAACCGTCCCGTAACTAAATTCCACAGCTTGATTTTGCCATCAAAACTACCACTGGCAATCACCGGTTGAATAGGACTGATCGCTAAAGACCAAACCGAAGTTTCATGACTGGAAACGGTATGTAGAGGAGATGAATTATCCCGTTCAGTAACGGGCCAAATCTTCACACTTTGATCTAAACTACCACTAATTAATAAATCTCCAGTCCCCGTAAATCCGAGGGCAGAGATCGTATCGCCATGGGGGGTAAAATTGTCGGGAAATAGGCGAGTATCAAGATTCCAGAGATTAACTAAGCTATCGTCTCCCCCACTAATTAAGGAGCGACGATCTGGGGTAAAGGCGATCGCGCTTACTCCCGTTTTATGACCCGAAAAGGTCTGCATTTGAGATCCGGTATCCATATTCCACAACTTCACCGTGCCATCATCGCTACCACTGGCTAAAATATTCCCTGTGGGACTAAACTTGAGGGACAAAACCCCCATACGATGACCGGTTAATAGGGTTTCCACTACTCCCCTAGGCACATTCCAAACGGCGATCGCCTCTTCAAAGCCACTACTAGCCAAAATCCGTCCATCTTCACTCAGAGCTAATGCTAAAACCCCACCTGTTGGAGACTCCAAAACCTGTTTTTCCTCACCCGTGTACAGATTCCAAAACCGAATGGTTGCATCTGCACTGCCACTAATTAACGTATGGCCATCAGGAGTAAATGTTAACGCTTGTACCCAATCCTCATGACCCTCTAAAATTCCGATCGCCTTTCCCGTTTCCAGATTCCATAAATGAATGGTTCGATCTAAGCCACCACTGGCTAAAATTCGTCCATCGGGACTCACCGCTAGGGCTAAAATACCATTGCGATGTCCCCTAAACGTGGTAATCTCTTGCCTCGTTTGGGTATTCCACACTTTAATGGTGCGATCTAAACCCGCACTAACCATTAACTTACCCCGTGGACTCATGGCCAACGCTAACACCGCTTCCGTATGACCTCTGAGCAGTCCACTAGACCGGTTTTCCCACAAATCCCACAGATAAATTTGATTCTCTTCCCCAGCACTGGCAATCAGGCGACCATTGGCACTGACTGCAACGGCTTTCACCGCTCTAGTATGTTCTGATAATTGTCGAGTCAGTGGAATTCCTGGGGGAACACTACGCAGAGGCTGTACGGGTTGGGCAATAAGGCGACCCATCGCTTCGATGTCTGCTAGCTCAAACGCGATCGCCCCATCTGTACCTAATATTCTTCCTGAACCTTGCTCTAGCCCACAGATACTAACTATCCCTAAGATCTTAAATAAGATTAAATATTTCATAACTTGAATATGAATCCCCAAAATTCAGCTTAAAATGGGAAACGGGAACTTAAGGATTACTTTTGAAGTCATTCTATTATAATATATCACTTCAGGAGTCAATAGTCATGAATTATTTTGCCATCGTCATGCAGATGCTACGGGAGCGAAACTCATTCATGGAGGAAATTTACCAAGGCATTAAAATCAAATCTAAAATTACTGGCTTATTCATTTCTAGCTCCATATTTTTTGCTTTTTATGGATTGATAATGGGAGCTTATGGTCATTGGTATCAGTCCTTAGTTTCAGCCATCAAACTGCCTGCTCTATATCTACTCACCTTAATTATTTGTTTCCCTACTCTCTATCTGTTTAATGTCTTATTTGGATCTAAATGCAATCCCGAACAGTACCTCTGTTTACTCATGAGTGCCATGGGATTGATTAGTATTTTGCTCTGTGGCTTTGCTCCCATCACTGTTTTCTTCCTGTTAAGTATCCCCGATTATCACTTTTATCTGCTTCTCAACGTCCTTATTTTAGGGATCACTGGATTTTTCGGTATCCAGTTCTTTTACGAAGGCATGAAACAATTGATGAAAGCTGATGACATTGGCTATGAAATTCGCCACAAAATTCTTTTAGGCTGGTTATTCTTATATGGTATTATTGGCAGCCAACTGGGTTGGACACTGCGACCGTTCATGGGAACTCCAGGGAAAGCCTTTGAACTCTTCCGTCCCTTAGAAAGTAATTTCTATAGTGCAGTTTTTAGATCTTTTCTTTCCTTATTTAACTGATTTTATTTATTTTGCGTCAGAATATTTATGAATTCAGACTTAGAAGACCTACGGATATCCGATGAAACCCTGCAAAACATTAGTGGAATTTCTATCCATGATAGTTTCCTTGGAGAATACTATCGAGTTTGGGCGAAAGTCAGTCATCAGGAATCCAATGATGAAAAACGAAATGCCGCTCTCCTAAGATTTTCAGGACTCGAGTTAGGCTTGTTTTTTCTAACTTTAGTGATTGCTTCCGGTACTACTTTACTGACCATCAAAAACTCCTGGAATAGCACTAATCCCAATTACTGGATACCCATCGTCTCCAGCTTGGGGTTATCTGCTTTTTTGTTTCTGATTATCAATCTCTACGTTTATTTGAATTCCAAACCTTTAATCTACTTACTTACTCTTTTAAATGAATTAGACAACTACGAACGCATAGTCACCATATTTTACCGTATAGATCAATTGATTACAGATGGCTACATGGAGCAAGATAGCGGGAATCGTCATCAAATGGTTGAAGCGCTAAGAATTACTAAAGATAGCTTTATCCATGCCCTAAAAGCAGAACGATTAGTGCGCGAGTATCACCCAGTCAAATTACCCGATGATTTGTTCGATCAATTGGATCGTAATTTGTCTGATTTAATTGATTTTGATATCCAAGGTCAAGAAAGTCATTATGGGCGATTAATTAATGAAACCTTAGAAATTGGCATTAGTGTCCATCGGGAACTCAGAAAACTACAACAGGTCAGTGAAAGCTCTTATAGCGCTTCGCGTTAGGGAATAGGTTGTGGTACATGGGCGCATGAAAAGAATAAAAGGCTGTCAATCTTTGACTAGGCAGTGATAAACTGGTCAAAAAGCGTTATATAGAGAAATGGTATGACCGGATTGTCTAGATTTTTCGATTTCCATTACTTCTATGAAACTTAACTTACTTTTAGTGACCAGCGTGTTATTTTTCATAGGGGGATCGCAGGGCGTACAGTTACGACTAATCGATCCAACTGTTCTCTCCGGAAATTTACACATTCGTCTCAAACATGGAGTCTGGAAACTCTGGGAAGAAAAACCGGTTTATCAAGATATTACTTTAGATTTAACGTGCGATCAAGGCGAGTGTCAACCAGAGGTGTGGGGATATTCTCCTCAGTTTAATAAAGAAGTAGACCATCAGGGTGTAGTCCAAGATCTGTCTGTTGATTCGGTGTGGCGATTACACTTAAAACTTCAGGTTAAGTCTCATCCTTGGACATCTGAAGTAAATACGGCAGAGTATGAAATCCAATTACTACCTCACGAAGGGAAACTGGTGGGAAGCTATACAGGCAAGTTTAAGGAGAAATTGCTGTTGGGATCAGTACAGGGAACATTAACCTCTCAATGGCCAAATCCTATCCCTAATTACCAACCCATTACTCCCCAAGAACACCCCCGGTTAGTTTTTTTCAGAGACCAATTGCCTCAATTACGTCAAAAAGCGAAAACTCCCTATGGTGAAGCTATCCTTACCCAACTCAATCGGGTGCTTCAAGGAACGATTTACTATGAGGGTTATGGCCCCAATAGTGGATACCATGGGGCAGGTCATTGTTTCTTATCCATATTGAATGAAAATCAAGAAAGTGCTATTCAAGGATGGGAATTGGTTCAGAAGACGATGGAGAACCCTCCACCTCGGCTACTCGAACGCTCCAATGCAGTCACAGGTATTGCTTTAGCCTATGATTTATGTTACTCAAGTTGGACACAAGAACAGCGTCAGCAAGTAACCCATTGGTTAGCGATGCAGATTGTTCATTTGGTGAATGGAGATTCACCGAGTAAGGGATGGAATAGCAATGCTGCGAGTAATTGGAATGCTAGAGCGCGTTCGGCAGCGCTGTTGGCCGCTTTAGCAATTTGGCAAGAACCCCAGGAATTTTTTCCCCATAATCAGTTTTATCAGGATTCTGAAGATTTATGGTATTGGTTAAAGGTTGCCGAGCGAAATATCGAGCGCTATATACAATTTGCTCTGGGAGATCGCACTTTTGGTACAGAAGGAGATTTGTATACTCGTGAATCGTTGTATCAGCTCTTGCCAGCCTTGCAAGCCTATGAGAGAGTTTTGGGTAAAGATTGGGTCAGTGAAGGAAAAATGGAATGGATTTTACCTCATTATCTAATGCGGATGGTTAATCAGGACAATGAGGTTAAAGTTCCCACATATGGCCGACACCGATTAGGGCCAGATGGGTCGTTGTTTGCTTTGGGTTTTCCTGTGACTTCCGATCGCTTCCTTCCGGCGCTAGTTTGGTTTTTTGATCGTCATTGGGGATTGGAGGGCGATCGCACTTTTGGCATTCATGAGCATACTCCCCATGATGCGATTTATGCCTTAGTGGGATATCCAGATGATGTGGCAGAGCAGAACCCTGTAGAGATTTTTGACCGAGTGTTGGTGGATGAGCAAAAGCAGTTTTATGTGTTTCGGAATCAATGGCAAGATAAAAATGATTTTATTACCAGTATTTATTTAAAAGGTGAATCGAGAAACACGGGGTCTTGGTCATTTCCAGATGCCGGGAGTTTTCGGATTTGGGGATTAGGAGAACAATGGGCGATCGCCGGCCCTAGTGAAGGACGAAGAGAAGATGAAAATGTGGTAGTTGTGCCCAATGTTAAGGGAAATCATGGCTCGAAACTCCTCTTTTTTGAGTCCGATCGCAGTGGATCGGGGATCGTGAGTTTGGGCTATAAAAACTGGCTTAGGTCTTTTGCGGTTGATTATACGGGGCGATCGGGTGTCCCCGGATTATTTGCAGTGGTAGACCGGTTTGAACAGAGTTTAGTGCCGACGCTCTGGGTCATGCATACCGCAGGAAAGGTAACCCTAGAAAGCCAGGGATTTACGATTACATCCGATTCGGGAGCCACTCTAAACGGTCGGTTTATTCTGCCAGAAGCGGTGAAGTTAACCTATGAAACCACGGAAACGGGGGGTAAAATTCAAGCGTCAGGGTATAACCAGTTTTTTGTCGTGATGACGGTGCAGAAGGAGGATGCACCACCAATCAAAGTTGAGGGACGTGGCTTAAATGCAGTCGTGCGAGTTGGTGAGCAAAGGGTTCAATTTCAGGGCGATCGCCTCCAACTGCACTCCAATCCCTAAGAAGGTATTTATAAAGTAAACCTTAAGTCAGGAAATCCTGTTATGTAGAAACGTCATCAGGACACTCTAATCTCTAACCTCTTGTTATAGTTTAAGCAAATTGTCTAACGCCCGTTTGTCTTTGACCATGCTCTCTGAAATCCAAGACCTCACTGCTCGCATCGCCCCCCGACTGATTGAAATTCGTCGCCATATCCATGCTCATCCTGAACTAAGCGGCCAAGAACGGCAAACGGCTGCCTACGTTGCTGGGGTACTCTCTTCGGCTGGATTGCATGTTAAAGAAGATGTGGGCAACACGGGGGTGATTGGTGAATTGCCAGGGGCAGAAACGGGGGCTAGATGTTTAGCCATTCGTACTGACATGGATGCGCTGCCGATTAATGAATGTACGAATTTAGAGTTTGCCTCTCGCCAAACTGGGGTTATGCACGCCTGTGGCCATGATGTGCATACTACGTTAGGGTTAGGCACAGCCATGGTCTTATCTGAGTTGGGCTTATCCTTACCCGGTACGGTACGGTTTATTTTTCAACCAGCGGAGGAAGTGGCCCAAGGAGCGGGCTGGATGGTTGAAGAAGGGGCGATGGAAGATGTAGAAGCCATTTTAGGGGTTCATGTCTATCCAACGATTCCTGCTGGCTCGGTTGGCGTGCGCTATGGGGCATTGACGGCGGCGGCTGATGAGCTAGAATTGGTGATTATGGGGGAATCGGGCCATGGAGCTAGGCCCCATGAGGCTAAAGATGCGATTTGGATTGCGGCTCAGATTATTACTAGCTTGCAACAGGCTATTAGTCGCACTCAAAATCCTTTGCGTCCGGTGGTATTGTCGTTTGGCCAAATTAGTGGGGGTCGGGCCCATAATGTGATTGCCGATCGGGTGCAGTTAACGGGAACCGTGCGATCGCTCCATCCAGAAACCAGCGCCCAGTTACCCCAGTGGATTGAAGGGATTGTTAAGAGTGTTTGCGAGTGTTATGGTGCGACCTATGAGTTTCGCTATCGTCGCCTGGTTCCTTCTGTACAAAATGATGGAAACGTGACCCAATTAATTGAAACGGCGGCAAAGGAAGCGTTGGGGGGCGATCGCGTCATTAATCTGCTTGAACCGTCTCTCGGTGCTGAAGATTTCTCCCTCTATTTAGATCATGCTCCTGGTAGTATGTTCCGTTTGGGAGTTGGCCATGCTCATAAGACCAATTATCCCCTTCATCATCCTAAATTTGAAGTCGATGAAAGTGCTATTGCTGTTGGTGTGGTTACCTTAGCTTATGCCGCAGCCCTTTATTGGCAAAAGTAGGGGATAAGGGATAGGGAATAGGGAATAGGGAATAGGGAATGGGGAATGGGGAATAGGGAATGGGGAATGGGGAATAGGGAATAGGGAATGGGGAATGGGGAATGGGGAAAATTTGTAAAGCGCTTTGCTACAACTTTGATATCGAACAAGCAATCAACAGCGCGCAGTTCTATAAATTTAAGAATTAAGACTTAGCCAACTTGTCCCTATTGCCTATTGCCATTGCCTAGCGCGAAGCGCTATCTCTATTGAGCCAACTTTTCAAGAATAGCTTGTTGTAGATACAGGAAATCCTCAAGGGAATAATTCCCTTCGAGTTTATCTGTGTCCTCTAGTTCAAGAATTGCCATCAAATCTCGGCAACGCTCCAGGAATGAAAATTCTTCGGCGGAGGAATTAAATTCGGGAGAAGTTGAGGAAGACGTAAGCATGATTGGAGATACTGCTATTTTTTAGAAGCTCTCTATATAGGCTAGGGCAATTTAAGGATTTACATTGTAAACCTTCCATGAAGATTGTTCGATACACTGGGAATAGAGTTCTGTAGAATTACTGAATTAGCGAGAAGCTGATTACGGGATTTTACGGAAGCTCGAAATTGAACTGTCTTAGACCCTTTTTGAGCCAGTGATAGAAGTCAGTGGAGTCTCCCAAAAGGATGAGTATCATGATCAATAGTCCTTGGGCCGATCAATAATGTCCACCAAACAACCGATTTCTCTTTCCTTAAAAGGTAATTCAACCTTGTCATTGCGCTTCCTGTTGGTGGTTCCCTTTGTATTGGAATTATGTTTAGTGGTGGGATTGATTGGCTATCTGTCGTTTCACAATGGTCAACAATCGGTCAATCAGTTGGCGACTCGTTTGAGTTGGGAAGTCACCTATCGCATTCAAGAACATCTGAAACGGTTTGCCGATACGCCCCATTTATTTCTGAAGATGAATGAAGCGGCGATCGCCACTGAACACTTTGACCCCAACAACTTCGATCTGGCTCTACCCTACTTTTGGCAACAAGTGCAAATCCATCCCTGGGTGCGATCGCTCTATTATAGCAACCCCCAAGGCGACTTTATCATGGTCAACCGCGACCCCACCCCCCGCGTTTATCGCCTTGATCGCAATAGTGCCCCATTCCGCAACATCTATCCCTTAGACGAGCAAGGAAATCCCACCGATGACCTTATCCGCAGCACCCAATACGATCCCCGTACCCGTCCTTGGTACCGAGCCGCAGTCCAAGCGAAAACCGCCACTTGGTCACCCATTTACCTCTTTGCTGCTTCCGAGGATTTAGGAATTACGCCCGTTTTACCCCTCTATGACAACCTAGGAACTCTCCAAGGAGTCCTAGGTGTAGACTATACTCTCACCCAGATTAGCGACTTTTTAGCCAGTTTAGACATTAGCGCCACTGGAGAAGCCTTTATTATGGAACGCTCCGGTAAACTGGTGGCTAGTTCTGCCCCGGAATTGCCCTTTATTGACACTCCAGAAGGTCGTCAACGAATTAAAGCTTCTCAAAGTCAAAATCCTTTAATTCAGAACGCTGCCAGCCATATCACCGCCTTAGCTTCCCTCCAAGATCATCAAGACCTGATGATGACTTGGCAACGAAAACGTTATTTTCTCGATGTGACTACCGTCGGCCATAATCTAGACTCCTCAGAAGAGTATTTAAAGGGGCTTGATTGGGTCGTTGTGGTGATTATTCCCGAAGCCGATTTTATGGCTCAGATTCATGCCAATACCCGGACAACGATCGCCCTCTGTGCAATAGCCTTAATCGGTGCTTTAGGATTGGGTTTACTCATCTGTCGCTGGCTTTCTCGTCCCATTTCCCAACTCAGCGACGGGGTAAAGGCAATTGCCAAAGGAGAAATTGCTCCCAAAATCTATGGGGGACGGATTGAGGAATTAAATCTACTTGCCCAAGGATTTAATCAGATGGTCTATCAACTCAATATCTCCTTCCAAGCTTGGGAAGAAATGAATCAAAACTTAGAAACTCAGGTTCATGAACGCACCCAAGCCTTAAAAGAAGCCCAAGAGCATTTTCAAACCGCCTTTCGCTTAAGTCCCCATCCGCTTTTTATTAGTGCGATCGCCGATGGTCGCTTATTAGAAGTTAATGATAGCTTTTGTGAAATCTTGGGATATTCTCCAGAAACCCTCATTCACCATCAAGAAACCGAACTTCAATTCTGGGTTAATCCTCAAGAACACCAGCGCTTAGTCGAAGCTGTAGAAAACGAAGGAACCTTACGCCATCAGCAAGTCGAACTACAAAGCGCCTCTGGAGAGATCAAAACCCTCTTATTATCTGCTGAAAAAATTCAATGGAATCGGCATCCTTGTCTTCTCTATGCTGCCTATGATATTAGCGATCGCCAAAAAGCATGGTTAGCCCTACAGCATAGTGAAGCCGCTCTGCGCGAACAACAACACTATTTACGCCTGATTTTAGATAATATTCCCCAACAAGTCTTTTGGAAAGATACCGATTGCGTCTTTTTAGGTTGTAATTCTAATTGGTCAGAAGCCGCCGGATTAGAGCGTCCAGAAATCGTCATCGGCAAAACAGACTATGACCTATTACCGCGTCATTTGGCCGATGAATTTCGCGCTAAAGACCAGGAAATTATGGCAACCGATACCCCTCACCTGCACATGATTGCCAAAAAAGTCAAACCGGGAAAAGATGGTGAACCCATTTGGCTCGACATTAGCAAGATTCCCATCCATGATGCCAATCAGAAAGTAATTGGCTTATTAGGCGTAATTGATGATATTACTCTACGCAAAAATGCAGAAGATGCGCTCCGACTTGAACAAGCCAAATCAGAGAAACTACTCTTAAATATTTTACCCCAACCGATCGCCGAAAAACTCAAACAAAACGACCTGAGCGAACGCCAAGTCGGGGTCGTCATTGCCGAACAGTTTCAGTCCGTCACCATCTTATTTGCCGATCTCGTCGGATTCACGCCCCTATCGAGCAATCTACAGGCCCATGAATTGGTTGAATTACTCAATCGCATCTTTTCCCAATTTGACCATCTTTGTGAAAAATATAATTTAGAGAAAATTAAAACCATTGGTGATGCCTATATGGTGGCGGGAGGACTCCCCCTACCTCGTCGAGATCATGCCGAGGCGATCGCCAATATGGCCCTAGAGATGCAAAATATTATCCGTCAGTTTCACACCCCCTTTAATCAACCCTTCCAAATTCGTATTGGTATTAATACTGGCCCCGTTGTTGCTGGAGTAATTGGCACCCGCAAATTCATTTACGATCTCTGGGGAGATGCAGTTAATGTCGCTTCTCGAATGGAGTCCCAAGGGGAACCGGGCCAGATTCAGGTTACCCATCAAACTTATGAATTGTTAAGAAATAACTATCATTTTCACGAACGGGGTAAAATAGACATTAAAGGTAAAGGAGAAATGTTTACTTATTGGCTCTTAGGTCAATAAACTCAGATCTCAATCCCTTTCCCCTCAATCTCAATCGATCCCTTGTGGATTTCCCAAAAACATTTTTTAAGAAAACTTAAAAAAAACTCTATTTTTAAATGGTTGATCGACCTTTATGGCTGTTTTAAATCATCAAAATAGCTGTAATCTGAGTGCCAAGATCCCCTTAAAGTTATTGCTGATTATCCCGTTTGTTCTCCAGATCGTGATGGCAGTCGGTGTAACCGGATGGTTTTCTGTCCGCTATGGAAAAAAAGCAGTCAATGAAGTGGCGACGCAATTGCGCTATGAAGTCAGTCAACGGATCGCTCAAAAACTATCAGAATACCTGAGGATTCCCCATCAAGTTAATCAGGTCACTCTAGATACTTTGGAATTAGGATATTTGCAAATAGAAGATTTTCCCAAATTGCAAAACCATTTTATTAAACAAGTACAACGCTTTGATCTCATTGACTCCGTATTCTTTGGCAGTGAGACAAACGAGTTTATCGGTATTGCCCATGGACGCGACGATCGACTTCAACTGATGAGAGCGGGTAAAGCAACGGGAGGCAGCATTCACTTTCATTGGCTCAATGAGCAAAATCGTCCGATTGAACTCATTAAAAAAACACCGAATTTTCCGATCCGCGATCGCCCCTGGTACAAAGTTGCTGTCGAAAGCGAACAAGAAATTTGGGGACCCATCTTTACCTACCATGCCTATCCTCGTATGGCCATCCCTGCCAGTGTTGCCATTCGTGACGAAGCTGGGAACTTGATTGGAGTCTTAGGCAATAACTTTTTTCTTACCCAAATTAGTGAATTTCTGGCTACCCTCAAAATTGGGAAATCGGGGCAAACCTTTATTTTAGAGCGCTCCGGAAACCTAGTTGCCAGTTCCAGCTTACCCCAACCCTTTGTCATTGAAAATGGAGTCGCCCAACGCATTCATGCCAGCGAAAGTCAAGATCCAATCATTCAAGCAACCACTGCTCACTTATTAGAATCTCTAGGATCGGTGGTCTGTTTGCGTGATATTAGTGAACGGCGACAGGCTCAGTTAAGTTTATGGGAGCGAGAAGAACGATTACAGGCCATTTTCGATCAGGCAGCCGTAGGGATTGCCTTGACTCTTCCTTCGGGAAAATTCGTACAGGTCAATCAACGATTTTGTCAATTGTTGGGATATAGCCAGGCTGAGTTACTTAACATGACTTTTCGTCAATTGACCCATCCAGAGGATCTTAAGGTTGAGGAAGCCTATGTTGAAGACCTCTTAAGTGGCATTAGTCAGACCTATAGCCTAGAAAAGCGCTATCTCCGCAAAGATGGAAAGGTGCAATGGGTGTATCTTGCTGTGTCAATTGTACGGGATTGGATAGGAGAACCCACTCAGTTAATTGGGGTAGTTTCGGATATTCATGAGCGCAAGCAGATGGAAGTGGCACTGCAACAGGCCACCCAAGAAAGGGAAAAGGAAATTCAACGACAGTTGCAGCAGCAAGCAGAGACTGAGCGGGCTGTAGATATGGTGGTCGATAAAACCCGGGCATTTTTAGATGTAGAGACAATTTTTACCACGGTAACCTATGAGGCCAGACAGTTATTGAAGTGCGATCGCACTCTCGTCTATCGTTTGCTGTCTAGATCTGTTGTCTTGACCGAGCAGAAAGATTTTTTAAAGATCATTAACAATTCAGCTTATCATCTATTATCATTGATTAATGACATTTTGGATCTATCAAAAATAGAATCGGGTAAGTTGTCTCTAAATATTTCTGGATTCGATCTCCATAAAATGCTGGCTAAGACTCAAGAAATGTTTATCCTTAAAGCCTATAAAAAAAGCTTGCATTTCCAGATAAAATGGGAAGAAAATGTCCCTCAATGGGTGAAAGGAGATGAAAGTAAATTACGTCAAATTTTAATTAATCTCTTAAGTAATGCCATTAAGTTTACGTCCCAGGGTGAAGTGATGTTGAACGTCAGTAAACCCTCAAACCCCGATCGATTACAGTTTGAAGTTCAAGATACTGGCCCGGGGATTCCCATGCTAGAACAAGACAGGATTTTTGAACCCTTTGTACAGACGAGTGTAGGTCGTCAGTCAGGAGAAGGAACAGGCTTGGGATTATCCATTACTCAGAGATTTGTGCAATTGATGGGGGGAGAAATTCACTTTACTTGTCCGGCTGCTGGCGGTACTTGCTTTTGGTTTGATATACCCTTTGAGCAGGCCGATCCGACGCAAGTCTCCCTCTCCCATAAGCCGTTACGCGTCATTAGCCTAGCTCCTGGTCAACCGACTTATCGTATTTTGGTCGCTGAGGATGTGTGGGAAATTCGGCAATTATTGGTGAAGTTACTCCGTGCTGTTGGCTTTGAGGTGCGCGAGGCGAGTAACGGTCAAGAGACCATCGAAGTGTGGGGATCTTGGCAACCTCATTTAATTTGGATGGATATGCAAATGCCAGTGATGAATGGATATGCAGCCACTCAAACAATTCGTAAGTCCTTGCAGGGCCAGGCCACTATAATTATTGGCTTAACTGACCATCCCCTAAGTGAGCCAATTTGCGATCGCTGTTGCGAATGTGATGATTGTATGATCAAGCCATTCCAAGAGAGCGCAATTTTTGAGACAATAGCTAAGTATCTCGGAGTTCGTTATCTTTATGGGCCAATGGACAGTTTAACCACAGTTCTTTATGGTACCCCAACTGTACTGGATGATTGGTTGGAGGCCAGCGATCTTGAGGGAATTGCTGAAGATTGGGTCATCGAACTGTATCATTGTGCTGCGGGAGCTGATGCAGATGGGATTTATAAACTCTTAGAGCAATTGTCAGAAGACTATGGAAGTACGAAGAAGGCGATCGCTAGTTTAGTTGATCAATTTTGTTTTGATCGAATTATGAAGATAGCTCAGTGTGATTTGAATCATGAATAACCCGGGTCAAATGTCCTCTAAGGGAAATTTATTAATTGTTGATGATACCTTGAATAATTTACGGCTGTTATCCAATAGCTTGATAGAAGAAGGCTATAAAGTACGAGGGGTGACCAATGGTCCAATGGCAATCACTGCGGCTAAGACCATTCCTCCAGATTTAATTTTGTTAGATATTAAAATGCCGGATATGGATGGCTATGAAGTCTGTAAGCACCTCAAGTTGAATACTCAGACTAAAGATATTCCCGTTATTTTCTTGAGTGCTTTAGATGATGTCCTTGATAAGGTTAAAGCTTTTCAAGTGGGGGGTATAGATTATATTACTAAACCCTTTCATTTGGAAGAAGTAATTGCCCGCATAGAAAATCAGTTGGCACTCACCCAAGCTAAGGCAGAAATAACCAAACTTAATAACGAGTTAGAACACCGTGTGCAGGTGCGAACACAGCAACTGCAAAACATGAATCAACAACTCATGAGTACGAATAAAAGGCTAGAATCTGAGATTTTAGAGCGCCAAAAAATCCAGAAAAAGTTGTTGCATATGGCTTCCCATGATGCTCTAACTGGTTTGCCTAATCGAGTCTGGTTTATGGATTGCTTGATTCAGGCATTAGAACGCTTTAAATCTAATGATAAATGTGAATTTGCCGTGCTGTTCATGGATTGCGATCGCTTTAAAATGGTCAATGATTCTTTAGGGCATTTGGTGGGCGATCATGTGCTGATTTCTGTAGCCCGTCGCTTACAATCTTGCTTGCGATCGAGTGAAGTTTTAGCCCGGTTTGGAGGCGATGAATTTGCAATCCTAATCGATCGAATGGACGATGTTAGTATTGCCATTAATCTAGCTCAAAAAATCAAAAATTCTTTAACCTGGCCCTTCCATTGGGATCGACAAGAAATTTTCTTAAATGCTAGTATTGGTATTGTTTTTAGCACGCCTGACTATCAAGAACCAGAGCAACTACTCCGGGATGCAGATATTGCTATGTATCGGGCGAAAGGGAGTCATAAAAGCTATCAAATCTTTGATGCTTTTATGCGTCAAAACACGCAAAAAAGATTTCAGATTGAAACGGATTTACGATTGGCTGTTGAAAACAAAGAATTTGTGCTTTATTATCAGCCCATCATTTCCCTAGAAACTGGCTATATTTCTGGCTTTGAAGCTTTGATCCGTTGGCAACATCCCCAACAGGGATTTATTTCACCAGGTGCATTTATTCCCATTGCTGAAGAAACGGGATTAATTGTCCCTATTGGTTTATGGGTACTGCAAGAAGCTTGTACTCAATTTCAGTATTGGTGTAAACAAGGCTGGATTAATCATCAGGTGAAAATGAGTGTTAATTTGTCAGTTAAGCAATTTAATCAATCGACTTTAATCGATCAAATCGATCGCATATTATTGAAGACGAATTGTGACAGTAAAAATATAAAATTAGAGATTACTGAAAGTGCCATTATGGATAATCCAGAATTGGCAACGAATGCTCTGGAGAGGCTGAAGCAACGGGAGATTCAACTCAGTATCGATGATTTTGGCACCGGCTATTCTTCTTTGAGTTATTTGCATCGTTTTCCGATTGATACATTGAAAATCGATCGCTCATTTATTAGTCGCATTAGAGAGGAGGGTGAAAATGCTGAAATCATAGAAGCGATTATTACCTTAGCACACCATTTAAATATTTCGGTAACGGCTGAAGGGGTGGAAACGGATTTTCAATTAGCCCAGTTGTCTAAAATGGGATGCGAAGAAGTACAAGGATATTTTATTTCTAAACCTTTAGATGGGGTCACTATGGGATCTTTATTGGCGACTGTTCCCTGTTGGAAAATTTCGGAAGATTTCGAGGCTTGAAAAGGGAGAAATGATGATTGGATTATTAGGCGATCGCCTTTACGTGCTATATGGATTAATATAGAGCCAAGAAGAAAAGAGTACCCATGGCAATTTATCTCGATTCTGCGTTAATTTCTGAAGCACAGACTGCTATTGAATGGGGATGGGTGAAAGGAATTACGACTAATCCAACCCTGTTGTCTAAAAGCGATCAATCTCCAGAAGAAACATTGAGGCAACTAGCAGCGATCGCTCCCTACGAATTATTCTATCAACTCACTGCCTCCACCTATGAGGGCATGATTGCGGAAGCAGAACGCGCTTATGAGATCATTGGGGAGAAAACCGTTTTAAAAATACCAGCAACGGCGATTGGATTTCAAGCTACTGCCCACTTATCGCGCCTGATGGACTGTTCGGTTACAGCGATCTACAGTGCAGCGCAGGCGGCGATCGCCCAAGAAGCCGGAGCTAAATATGCGATCGCCTACGTCAACCGCGCCACCCGACTCCTTGGAGATGGCCTCGCCCTCGTCGAATCCATGGCTAAAATCTTACAAGGCACGAACACTCAAATCCTTGCCGCCAGCCTCAAATCTCCCGACGAAGCTGCATCTGTTCTACAAGCAGGCGCAGACGTAATCACCGTACCCCTCAACCTTCTGCAACAAATGACAACCCATCTCCTCTCTGAGCAAACTGTCGTTGAATTCAACCAAAATGGGCGAGGCATTTAGTGCTACCCGCTAGGAAATGGGGAAATGGGGTTTTTCCTATTCCGCCACCCGCATCCTCGCCAAATAAGCATCTGTATAATAATGGCGGAGAATATCCTGATAGGTTGACCCTTGAGAAGCCATAGCATAGGCTCCATACTGGCTCATTCCCAAACCATGGCCAAATCCCCGGCCTTGCACTTGGAAACTGGTTGCCCCTGTCGCCTTATCTCCTGCGGTTAGAGGTTCAATGCTAAACAGGGTACTTCTCAAACTTAAGGCTTTTCTCAACTGCCTCCCTGTAATCATCTTTTCTCCCTGATCGCCGGTAATTTTCAGCGTCCGAACCCGACCTTGGGGTGTTTTTTCTTGAGGCACAATAGACAAAACATTACCCACTCCTTCGGTTAAATCGCTGATATCGGCCAGGGTAAAAACTTCTGTCCATTGATAAACTGGAGCTTGCTGATCGTAATCAGGTACAGCTCGCAGATAGGGACGCGGCTCTGACCAAATATCTTCTACATTCTCCGTATGACCGCCAGAAGAGGAATGAAAAACGGCTTCAATAATCGAACCGTCATAGGCCAAAATTTGTCCTTCGGTTGCATCTACCGCTTGCTGAGTGCTGACGTATTCATCTTGCACCCCACCATAGACTTGCCAAAAGGTATCATTTCCCACATCATAAATTTTATCGGCTGTCTTTTCCCGATGATAGAGGGCATAACTGCGGGCAGAGACCGCTTGAGCCTTTAGCGCTTCGAGGGGCCAAGAAGGAATCATTTCGCCGCCGACTACACTGTAGAGATAATGTTCAATATCGACATAATTAATTGCGGTAATCCCTTCATCGGTGGGCATAATTAACAGTCTACCTCGATACCAGCGATCGCCAATCCACACCAACCCATCATTTTCCGGCTCTATCCACAACTGTCCCGCTCGCCATTGGGACAGAGAAACCCCATAATAATCTGACTGAGCTGTAAACCCATCCATTGGGTTTAACTCCCCAATCACCTGACCATTAGCATCCTTAACAATAGCGGCTGTAGAACTACCAATTTTCACTTCATCCGTATCTTCCTGAATCGCTACCCGTAACTCCACCTCTGCGGCACTTGCCAACGAAGCCATCACCATCCACAACAGAGTCGTCAGCCACCAATGGGGTTTCAGGGGTTTCCATAGGGACTTAAAGGGAATAAAGAAAATACTGAACACAGAAGCCATAGAAAATTAATCCTTAGTGGGAGTCGTTAAAGAATTTGGACGTTATCGAAAATCTTAATAAACCTTAACAGATTGTCAGCTCTTGTGACTCAATTTCCGGGAAATTTCCACAGAAATTTTGGCTACTGACCCAACCCTGAATTAGGATACACGAATTAACTCGTAATACTGATACTTTAAGTTCACTCCCTTGGCCTACGACAACGCTTGCAAATACCTCGCCGAAAAATTTCCAGAGTCGTTCATCCAATGGTTGCTTCCCCAAGCGCAACCCACCCCCGTTGAAGTCCTCAAAACCGAACTGATACAAGAACCCATCCGCGCAGACTCTCTGACGTTCTTAAAAGCGGGTAACCAAATTCTGCACATCGAGTTTGAAACCCGTCCTTACTCCGAACCTCCTATACCGTTCCGAATGCTCGACTACTATGTGAGACTCAAACGGCAATATGGTGGCTCCGTGCATCAAGTAGTAATTTTCTTACGAGAAATGGTTTCCGAGCAAGTTTTGGTCTCCAAGTATGAGGACGGAGAAACCCAACATCCTTATCAGGTAATTCGACTGTGGGAACAAGACCCCAATTTGCTGCTATCGTCTCCGGGTTTACTGCCCTTGGCCACCTTATCGAAAACCAGCGAACCGCGCCAGTTACTACAGCAAGTGGCCGATCGCGTTGCTACAATCGAGGAGACGAAGCAACAAGCAGATGTTCTCGCTTGTAGCCAAGTTCTGGCGGGTTTGAGATTTGACAAAAAGTTAATTAGACAACTATTGAGGAAAGAGACGATGCGCGAGTCGGTGATTTATCAGGAAATTCATGAAGAAGGTCTTCTAGAAGGAATTCAGCAAGGAATTCAGCGAGGTGTACAACGGGAGATATCTTTAGTCACACGCCAATTGACGCGACGAGTGGGAGAACTTTCTCCAGAATTGCAAGCACAGATTCAGGCTTTATCGGTGGAAACTTTGGAAGATTTGGGGGAAGCGCTGCTCGATTTTACAGGAGTTGAAGATTTAGTGTCTTGGTTGGGTGATAATACTCGGTAATCATTGCTGCGCGATCGCCCCATCTAATCAGATCTCCTCTAACATAAACAATACCCTTCCCATTCCCTCACTCCCTTGGCCTACGACAACGCTTGCAAATACCTCGCCGAAAAGTTCCCAGAGTCGTTCATCCAATGGTTGCTTCCCCAAGCGCAACCCACCCTCGTTGAAGTCCTCAAAACCGAACTGATACAAGAACCCATCCGCGCAGATTCTCTGACGTTCTTAAAAGCGGGTCATCAAATTCTGCACATCGAGTTTGAAACCCGTCCTTACTCCGAACCTCCCCTACCCTTCCGAATGCTCGACTACTATGTGAGACTCAAACGGCAATATGGTTGCTCCGTTCATCAAGTGGCGATCTTCTTACGAGAAACTACGTCCGAACAAGTTTTGCTCTCCAAGTATGAGGACGGAGCAACTCAACATCCTTACCAAGTCATTCGACTCTGGGAACAAGACCCCAATTTTCTCCTCTCTTCTCCCGGTTTACTGCCCTTAGCTACCTTATCGAAAACCAACGAACCGCGCCAGTTACTACAGCAAGTAGCCGATCGCGTTGCTACAATCGAGGAGACTAAACAACAAGCAGATGTCCTCGCTTGTAGTCAAGTGCTGGCAGGTTTGAGATTTGACAAAAAGTTAATTAGACAATTATTGAGGAAAGAGACGATGCGCGAGTCCGTGATTTATCAGGAAATTCATGAAGAAGGTCTTCTAGAAGGAATTCAGCAAGGAATTCAGCAAGGGATTCAGAGAGGTCTACAACGTGAGATATCCTTAGTTACTCGTCTCTTGACGCGACGAGTGGGTGTGCTTTCTCCAGAATTGCAAGCACAGATTCAGGCTTTATCTGTGGAAACTCTGGAAGATTTGGGGGAAGCGCTGCTCGATTTTACAGGAGTTGAGGATTTAGTGTCTTGGTTGGCAGAGCGCCAATCTTAAATTGAGGAAATCGAACCGATAACTTGTTTTACTTACCCCCAGATACTCAACATTTAGGCAAAATAATTTATCAACATTGGGGTATTGAACATCAAGTTTACTCCTCTTGCTGTATCTTCTGACTGGTTGCTAAATGTTGTTTTAGAGTTTCTACAGATAAAGTTCCTTGGATATGTTGCCAGGGTAAAACTTTTTCGGTTGACCAATTTTGATGCACATAATCCTCTAACGGGGGCAGTTGTCCTTGAAAATACTTAAATGCTTGCCGATAACTCCCTAGAGAATCCCCTGAATTTTGCGTGAATTCTAGGATGTGAGATAGACGGCGATCGCCCCTGGAAATTAGAGCTTGGATCGCCGACCAGTTGTAACTCTCTGGGCGAAACTCCACGCCAATTTTTCCTAAACCTTTTTGTAAGAGCTTTAATCGCTTCTTGGCTTGCGGGTTTACCCCATACCATTGAAAGGGAGTATGGGCTTTAGGAACAAAGGTACTACATCCCAAGGTTAAGCGCAATCCGGGCGCGGCTTTTTTCAATTCTTGCATTAAGTCTAAAGTAGGTTCTAAATCCTCAATTTCTTCTCCAGGAATACCCACCATGCCATAAAATTTAATCCCTTTCAGTCCTCCTGCTTTGGCATTAATCGCAGCTTGGATAATTTCCTCTTGTTGCAGTTTCTTATTGACGATCGCCCGCAGTCTTTCCGATCCGCTTTCGATGGCAATGGTAATGGAGCGGCTATCCCGTTGACTAAGAATACGAGCGAGTTTTTCGGTAACCGTATTGGTGCGGACAGAAGCTAGACTCAGACGCACCTGGTCATACTGCGGTTGGCTCAGATAATCGAGCAGGGCATTAAATTCAGGATGTTGGGTGACTGAAGCACCTAATAATCCGAGTCGGTTGGTCAATTTTAACCCTTGTTCAATGGCGGGGATTAATCCTTCTTGAAGATTAGCGGTGCGAAAGGGTAGGGTGAGATAACTAGCGAGACAAAATCGACAGAGTTCTGGACACGATCGCACAACTTCCACCATATAGATGTTTTCCCATGCGGCTTGTGGGGTAACAACTCTAGAGGAAAGGAGGGTTTTACCGCGATAGGTTTGTTTCGTTGGCCGTTCGGGAATGGTATCCTCAAGGGGCGTAATTGTGGCGAGTTCTCCTGTTGGACTCTCGTAGGTCACCTCATATAAACTGGGCACATAAATTCCTTCTGCCCGAGCCAGATATCTCAATTTCTCGCCCCTGGATGCCGCCCGCACCTCTTGATAGCGGTCAATAAACTCGCCTAATAACTGTTCCCCATCTCCCAATAAAATCACATCAAAAAAGTCAGCAAAGGGTTCAGGATTGGCTGTTAATACGGGTCCACCCCCAAAAATTAGGGGATGATGCTGTTGACGCTGCTCACTGCGCCTGGGTATACCGAGTTGGTCAAGCAACAGCAAAATATTGCCATAGTCTAATTCCCAGGATAAGGAGAAACCAACCAGTTCAACCTGTCTGGGGAGTTTTTCCTGTCCATCTGTAAATAAACGGCTCACTGCCACCTGCGATCGCTCACGCAACTGCGACCAAATCACTTGATAGCCTAAACTGGTGATACCGATACTGTAGGTGTTAGGAAAGGCAA
Organism: Roseofilum sp.; assembly: GCF_982964205.1. Classification (NCBI taxonomy): domain Bacteria; kingdom Bacillati; phylum Cyanobacteriota; class Cyanophyceae; order Desertifilales; family Desertifilaceae; genus Roseofilum; species Roseofilum sp. The sequence continues at coordinate 40,160 of NZ_CEZBFX010000036.1, forward strand.
AAATTACCGGAATAGCAGTGCTTTCAGGGGATACTGGAGCGAATAAAAGCTGTTCTTCATGTAGGGGGATAGACAAGGAAAAATGCGGTTAGTTTAATTCTAATCGCAAATAGGGCAATCTACCGTATGACAATACAAAAAAATCGGACTTTTGTCAAATTGATAGAAATTGCCTCAAAAATAGGGTTAAGCTCTCATGAGGAAGTGCAAAACTTTTAATTGATCTAACTCTCACTTTTTTAAAGAATAGGTAAAAAATAAGTGAAAATACTGAGTTTTTGTCTACCCTCATCAGTTATCCTGAAAGTATACCCTTCTTTATATTAATCGGGTGCATTCTAAGGGGGTAAACCGAGTGAGCCAGTTAGAAGGGAGTAGCCAAAACAATGAAATCCAGATCGACTCATTTACAGGGAAAAGCGCAAACTGTGGTTAGTATTCATCGAGAGGGGGTACATCGAGATACATTAATTCCCCGTGACGAAGGAGCGCTTAATGTAGAGAGTTTATCGTCGATCGCGTTGGGAGATCGAGCCGATCTCCTCTTTGAACAAGCCAGTACCTGTCAGCAGCAAGGAAACATTGAAGCGGCTCAAACCTACTGGCAAGAGTGTTTAGCCCTCTACGAAAGCTTGGAAAACCATCAACAGATTAGTCAAGTTTTGGGCCATTTAAGTCATGCCTATTATGCCCAAGGGGACTATAATCGCGCTATCGAATATCAAAAACAACGATTAAAATTAGCCCAACAATTGGGCAATGTGCGCCTAGAAGCCCAAACTTGGGGAAATCTGGGCAATGCTTACCGTCATCAAGGAAGCTACACAGAAGCCATTACCGCTGAAAGTCGCAGCATTGAACTGGCACAAGAGATGGGAGACAACTGCTTATTAGCCGTGGGCTTAAACAATTTGGGCTTAGTCTACAAAGCTCTCAACGACTTACCCAAAGCGATCGCATATCAAGCTCGGAGTTTAACCCTGATTCGGGAACAAGACAACCCCCTGATGCAAAGCCAAATCCTACGAAACCTGGCTAATGCCCACCATTCCCTAGGCAACTCTGAGCAAACCATTCACTATTATGAACAATTATTAGACTTAGCTCGTAAAACCCAAAATCAACGTTTAAGTGCCAAAGTATTGAGAAATTTAGGCAATACCTTCCACACTCTGGGAGATTATAGCCAAGCCATTACGTATTACGAAGAACGACTACAGCTTGCTGAAAAAGTGAAAGACCAACGCATGAAAGAACAAACCCTAGGCAGTTTAGGGGTAGCTCACGATGCTTTAGGAAACTATCACGAAGCGACTCGCTATTATGAACAGCGCCTAAAAATTGCCCTACACCTCAAAGATAAACGCTTAACGGGGCAAACATTAGGGAATTTAATTGTAGCCTGTAGTGCCCTCGGTGACTTACTTAAAGTTGAGCAATACCGAGAGCAACGGCAAGCTTTAGCTTAGTAGGGAATAGAAAATAGGGAATAGCGGCTCAATTGTTCATTCTCTATTACCCCTTACCTACTCCCTTTGATAGGCGCTCATCGGTTCTTTTATTAACCGAATATATAGATGTTTAAACGTAGATCTAATAACCCTGGGCATCCCAAAATCAATGGGTTGGATCTTATCGGGTAACTTCCAATTGGCGATCGCCAATTCCTGCGGATTACACAACGGAAACTCTACCTGCTTCTGAGCATAACAGCCGGCTGCCAAAGCGGCCACATGGGTGGGAACCTCCATCGGATCGACTCCCAATATTTCCAAAACGTTTAAGTCCAGAGCAAACACATCCTCAGATGCTCCTAAAATACCCAGGAACCGGGGAATACCCCTCATTGGCCCATTTCCTTCATGGGCAATAATACCATCAAGAATCGTTAAATTTGGCGCAATAGTCCGAGCTGTTTCCACCAACATCGCTCCAAACTCCTGGGGACTTTTCCCGGCTTGCATATGCCACCAAGCCTTCATTTTTCCAGGCACACAGCCAAATAGATTTTTCACTCCCAACGTCATCGTCAATTGTTGGTGAGCCTTAATCTTCGGTAAATTAATTACCACATCCGCATCCATTGCTTCTTTAGACAGCAACAAATGCCCAAAGCGATCGCCCTCTGTTTGATACCCCTCTTTTGTCACTCTGCCGAATCAAGATAGGAATTAAGATAAGGGA
>NZ_CEZBFX010000037.1:0-41105 GCF_982964205.1 Roseofilum sp.
CGATCTGATGCCAGTAACGTTCAATGAGTCGCTCCCTCGTATAGGAGCGCACTCTGAGGAAAGAGTCGCTGTTTATCCCGAATTCAGGTTAGATTCGATCGGGATCGACTCCCAGTTGCTGTAGGCGATCGCGTAATTGTTCAATAGTGGCTTGGGCATCATTCGCTCGTTGCTGTTGGCGATCGCGCTCTAACTCAGCCGCATTTGCTCTTTGGCGCTCCAATTCCTTATCGAGTCGCTCCCGTTCCTTTTCCAGGCGCTCGCGATCGCGCTCTTGCACCACATCCAGATAGGTTCCTAACTGCTTTCCCTCTGCGGTTAATAACCGTAACTCTCCTGAAACTGTTGTCAAACTTACGCCCAACCTCGGACTTGTCCAGCCCTCCATCGGCGTGATTTCTTCCAATACCTCCCCTTTTCTCAACCACCCTTCGAGTCTATTTCCTTTAGGGTTGTAAGCATAATACTCTTCTACTCCATGGGTTTGATAAAACTCAAACTTTTTAGTCATCGCTTCCTTACTATTACTCGGAGAGACGATCTCAAACACCACTTGAGGGGCAATATTGTTCTCTTCCCACTGCCTATAAGATGGACGGTCTTTTTTCTTAATTCCAAACACCACCATCACATCCGGAGCTTGTCTAGATGGTTCTTCCTGATTCTCTATTTCCTCCGATGAAAGTTGCACGGGATACCAAAATAAATCTCCAGCCACAAACACATCGGGGATATCTTTAAACAAAGCATCCAATGCTCCTTGGAGCATCATAATCAAACGGAATTGTATGGTATTTTCACCCACAGGTTGACCATCACTGTCTGGATAGAGAGAGTCTTCTTCAATGAATGGAGTTGTTGGTTTATCTACCATTTCATCAGAGCCTCACGTCTTGCTTTGGCTTTAATTATAGCCTTTCTGGAGTCCGGGAGCGATCGCCGCTCTGAACGCGATCCACGCGATCGTATGCTAATTTTCCATGAAACTTATGAATCAATACATCCCAGTTTTGGCAGAACTGTTTACCATAGAAAAAGAACCTTGTACCTTGTGATACTTTTCTTCAATGACTTCAACCTTGCTTAGGTCTGCTACTCCAGGACGGTGCATCTCTCCCACCGTGCGTCACCTGCACAATGGACTAACTATCGTCGCCGAGCAAATGCCTGTGGATGCTGTGAATTTAAGCCTGTGGCTCCCAGTCGGTTCTGCGGTAGAATCAGACCCCATCAATGGCATGGCTCACTTCCTAGAGCATATGATCTTCAAAGGAACCCCTAGTCTGCCTCCGGGTGAATTTGAGCGCCGGATCGAAGAACGAGGTGCAGTTACCAACGCCTTGACGAGCCAAGATTACACCCAATTCTATATCACCACTGCGCCTCAAGACTTTATGGAATTAGCCCCCCTACAGTTTGAGGTGATCTTCAATGCCACAATTCCCGATGAAGCCTTTGAACGGGAACGCTCAGTGGTGATTGAAGAAATTCATCGATCCGAAGATAATCCCCGTCGCCGAGTTTATCAAAAGGCAATGGAATTAGCCTTTGAAAATTTACCCTATCGTCGCCCAGTCTTAGGCCCAAAAGCGGTGATTGACAGTCTGAAACCAGAGCAAATGCGAGAGTTTCATCAGCAGTATTATCAACCCCACAACTTCACTGCTGCGGTGGTGGGGAATTTGCCGGTGGACGAGTTGATTCAAATTGTGGCTGATAGTTGTACGCTCACGGTATCTGGGGAACGGTTGAAAGCGTCAGAACCCGTTACACCAAGATTAGGGCAGTTTTCAGACACTGCCCCTTTTAATGGCTTAAGCGAAGCGCCGTTTACGGGTATTGAACGCCGAGAGTCTGTCGATCCGAGTTTGCAGCAAGCACGGTTAGTGATGGTGTGGCGGGTTCCGGGTGCTTTAGCTCAAGACAAAACCTATGCGTTTGATATTCTCAGTGCGATTCTCTCTCAAGGACGTACTTCTCGGTTAGTCCGTCAGTTGCGAGAAGAGCGGAAGTTAGTGTCTAGCGTGATGGCAGCCAATTTAACGTATCATAGCCAAGGGTTGTTTTATGTGGCGGCTCAGTTGCCGACAGAGCATTTAGCCGAAGTGGAAGAGGCGATCGCCGAACAAGTGGCGGCTTTGAGCTATAATCTGCAAGATTCAGAACTGCAACGCATTCGCACTCAAGTGGCAAACCGGTTTGTCTTTGGCACGGAAACACCGAGCGATCACGCTAACCTGTATGGATATCATCAAGCCATGCTCCAAGATGTTAACTTGGCCCTTAATTATCCCACTTGTATTCGTTCTCTAGAAGTCGAAGATCTGCAAGCAGCCGCTTGTGCCTATCTTTCTCCAGAAGCCTATGGTATCGTCACCATAAGACCTAAATAATTTAACGATTAACAATTAATAATTATCTTAATTATTGATTGTTAATTATCCAACCAAGCCATGTGGAATTTAATTGCCAATCGTATTAGCGAAGTGACCAACCAACCCTTTGAAATTCAATCTCATCGATCGGTCGGTGGGGGTTGTATTAATCAAGGGTATCAAGTTCGGGGAAGGGATCGCGTCTATTTTGTGAAACTCAATCGCGCTGTAGATATCGAAATGTTTGATGCTGAAGCCTTGGGTTTAAAACAAATGTACGATACCCAAACGATTCGTGTCCCCACTCCCATTTGTACCGGAGTCGCAGGCAATTCAGCCTATATTGTCTTGGAATGGCTAGAATTCGGGGGTGGAACGTCCAAATCTTGGGAAGAAATGGGGCGACAATTGGCACATTTGCACAGCGCCAAACCCCCTCGCCCAGAGTTTGGCTGGGATGGCAATAATACGATTGGTTCAACTCCTCAAATCAACACTTGGACAGCGGATTGGGTTGAATTTTATCGGGAGCATCGATTAGGATATCAATTCCGACTGGCGAAACGGCGAGGGGGAAATTTTCCGCAAGAGAAGGAACTGTTAGCTGCTCTTCCCGAACTGTTGGGCGATCATCATCCCCAACCCTCTTTAGTTCATGGGGATTTATGGTCGGGAAACGCGGCTTGCACGGTGTCTGGAGAACCGGTAATTTTCGATCCAGCGACTTATATTGGCGATCGCGAAGTCGATTTAGCGATGACCGAATTATTTGGCGGTTTTCCTACTTCTTTTTATCAAGGCTATCATCAAGTTTTGCCCCCCAATCCCGGCTATAATGTCCGCAAAACCCTTTACAATCTCTATCATATTCTCAATCACTTTAATCTCTTTGGTGGCGGCTATGGATCTCAAGCCAACAGCATGACTCGGCAACTCTTGCGATGATGTCTTATTTATGCAAAATCACGCATATTTTAATAAAATATTACATTGATGCAGGCGATCGCGATCTTCTACTTTTCTGATCCTGCCTACCCTACTGTGCAAATGTTATACTGTCGTCCATGCCCTGCGATGAGGAACACTGACCGATGACCATCGCCAAATCATCACAACCAGAAATTACCACCCTTCCCGACCATAGTCAACTGCCTGATTCCGATGGTACTTTCGTGAAAAATTTTCAGGAGCATCCCCAAAGTATTTTACTCACAGATTCGATTCAATCTACCCTAGATCGCCTACACCCAGACCAACGCTACGCGATCGGTCAAGACTGTGGTATCTATTGGAGAATGACAGAACCTCCAGAACGAGGCGCGGAATGTCCCGACTGGTTTTATGTTCCTAACGTTCCTCCCACTCTTGAGGGTAGAGCGAGGCGTTCCTATGTGTTATGGCAGGAATTTATTCCCCCTTTAATAGCGATCGAATTCGTCTCAGGAGATGGTTCAGAAGAACGCGATAACACTCCTTTATCCCAAGTGCGGAAAAAGGGGCAAAAACCAGGTAAATTTTGGGTCTACGAACAAATCATCCGTCCGGCGTTTTACGCCATCTATGAAGTGCAGAAAAAGAGTGTAGAAGTTTATCATTTAATCGAAGATCGCTATGAGTTAGTGGCAGCCAATAAACGAGGTCATTATCCCATTAACCCCATGGGTGTAGAGTTAGGAATTTGGCAAGGACAGTATGGAAACATGGAATTGCCTTGGTTGCGGTGGTGGGATAGTGAGGGAAATTTGCTATTAACGGGAGATGAACGGGCTAGAATTGAACAGCAGCGAGCGGAAACTGAGCGTCAACGAGCGGAAAGGGCTGAATCTGAGTTAGAGCAGGAACGCCAACGGGCTGAACGACTGGCTGAGTTGCTCAGAGCGCAGGGAATTAACCCGGAGGGAGTGTGAATCGAGGAGATCGCCCATCTTGTAATACCGTGACACAGCTAATTTGATACTTTAGAAAAAGATGGGGGAGATAGGGAAGAACCAATCTATACTCTCTTGGATAAGAATAGGATGTCCGGTTAAACAGTCGTCATTGCAACCGCAAGAAAGCGATCGCTTCATTTCGCTTGTCTAATGCACTACTTTTTCAACACTCCAGCTTGCCAATTTCCCTCCAATTTCGTGCCATTGGTATAAGTAAAAACGCCCCAACCCTGTTTCATCCCATTGCGAAAATTACCCTCATAACGATTACCACTGGGAAAAATACAAGTGCCAAAGCCATTCAATTGACCATCCTGAAACGCGCCACTGCATTGGGTTCCATTGGCAAAATTTAGGGCCCCACGACCATCAGGACGACCGTTGCGAAAGGCTCCTTGATAGCGATCGCCACTTTGATACACACAGGTTCCTATACCATTCAACTGTTGATCCTGAATTGTCCCTTCACAGCGCGTTCCGGTACTCAAAACGATCGCTCCTTGACCCAGACGCTGACCATTCTGAAACTGCCCTTCATAGCGATATTGTCGCCCAAATGAGCAAACTCCATCCCCTTGCAGACGACCATTACGGAACGTACCTTGACATTGAAATCCATTACGGAAACGTAGGGTTCCTTGACCGTGAAAAATGCCCTCCACTAATTGCCCTTGATACTGAGTTCCACTGGGAAGGGTACACGTTCCTTCACCTGTTAACATACCGCCGCTAAAATTCCCTCGACACAGAGAATTAGGGTTAGCCTGTGCGGGGAGGCTAAACCCAGTGAGGGCGGTCACTGTGGCAGAAATTAAGGCGATCGCTAACCCGTGAGCCAATCCAAATTGGGGTTGTCCTATCATCCGTTGCATTGCGTTCTATCCCACGATCTGGTCTTAATGTTCAAACTTCTCTATCATATAGGTTTAAAGTTAATCCGGTTAATGGAAAAAGTTCCATGCAGTGGCGATCGAAACTTCCCCGGATCTCGATTCAGATCCGAGAAAATTAAGTAGAGCGCCAGGTACTGGTAATCGGTACGTCACCTTCTGCTGGCTCAAGCCATGCAGCTTGGATTCTCCCAAATCTAACGAAGAGGTGACTAGATCATGAGCCAAAAACGATAACACTTTCGGATATTTCCCTAATTAACCCTACTGCGAGCCTATGCTGCCATTAGTTTCTTTGTTGATTTTCTCCCAAATTCCGATTCCGCCTTCTGAACCGACTCCCATACTGATCGATCCCGCTCCTCAACCGACTGCTCAACCCACCCCTGAACCGACTCCTAGCCCTACACCTCCCCCTCTCCCTCCTCCAGAGCGCTTGAGTCCCCTCGAAACCATTCCCAAGCTTCCTACCTTGCCACAATTTGAATACTTACAACCGACTGAAGTTCGTCCCTTATCAGGTCAACTGGATCGGGTTCCAGTTTTTAATAGTAATAGTCCCGAACTGGTCAAAACTGAAGGCATTCTCTTATCCACATTTCCAAAACGGGGAATGCAGCACCCTCAAGCCCACCTAGATTATCCTTTAGAGGGAAGATTTGATATTTTTGCTCATCATATTTCTCGTGCTAGAACACAAGCAGAAATTCGGTCATTCTTTCAAGGAATTCTAGTCTATAATCCAACGAATCAACCGATTACTCTCAGAGTGTTGGAAGGAGCCAGTTATTTAACTCGCCCCGATGCCATTTTTATCGACTTACCCGAAATTGTAGATAATCGCTTGGGAACCATCTTTTCTGGCCCTGGAAGTCGTGCTGTAGGCGATGTTTTACGGGGTCGAAAACAAGGGAATTGGCCAGATGTGACAGTAATTCAACCCGGGGAAGTTCAACAACTGATGAATCTCCCGATTCCTGCGGGAACCGTGCTTCCGACCTCCAACGGTCGCTCGACTCTGTTGCGGGTGGAAACAGATGGCCCAGTTCATGTGGCGAATTTAGCGATGCTATCCCCGAAAAACCCGGATGGTACGGAGCGTGTGCCAACCCTGCAAGAATGGCTGAGTTTATTGGTGAAGGGCACTTTATCAGGGCCAAGAGATTTACGACCGACTCCCATTGATAATAAAACCACCAACTTCCCCGCTCGGTTTATTTATGGTCGAGTGGCGGGAATTTCCCAGGGTTCGCAATGGACAACGACATTAACCGATAATCCCCAATCTGAGGATTTAACGATTCCCAAACCCGGACGGGCGATCGCCTACGGCCTAAGCTTACTCCATCGCGGACGGCTGGGTACAGGACAAATCCAAAGCGCTCCCATGTTAACCCGCTATCCAGATACAGCCTATTTTGGCCATGGGAATTATGGGGTTGAATATAATTTAACTTTGCCCCTTTATAACAATACTCAGAAAGCACAAAAGGTTACTATCTCTTTGCAAACCCCCTTAAAAGATGATGGTACGCAAGGATTATTAATGTTTTTAGATCCTCCCGAAGATCGGATCTTCTTCCGGGGAACGGTGCGAATTGTGCATCAAAATTCCCAGGGACAAGCGACAGAACGTTATATGCATTTAGTGCAACAGCGAGGACAACGGGGAGAGGCTTTATTAGAGTTAACCCTGCCTCCCGGCGATCGCCAACAGGTGCAGGTGGATTTGATTTATCCCCCCGATGCTACCCCTCCCCAAGTCCTAACCGTTAAAACACAGAATTGATACTGACAGGAAACCCAGTGTCTATTTTTTAGGTATTGCTCACTTAAAGGTTATCTGGATCTAACCCCATCGCCCGCAATCGTTCCGCGAGACGTTCGGCTCGCTGGCGTTCAGTTTCGGCTCGCTGGCTCTCCTCCTGGGCAAGTTGTTCAGCTTGTTGGGCCTTTTGCCGTTCCGCCTCAGCTTTTTGCCGTTCCGCCTCAACCACTTGTTCCGCTTCCTCAAGGCGTTGTTGCGCTACTTCTTCTGGCAGTTGCACCAAATTGCCATCAGCATCATAAAAGCGCAACCAAACTGCGTCCTCTCGGTCGATGGTTCCTGACCAAATTCCCAGCCAAAAGCCCAAACTGTCACACCACAACCAACCTCGCTCATCAGCAACCAAGGGCTGATACCCCTTAGAAGTGTCTAAATGCCATCCTTGTAAGGACTTTGGTTTAAACGGGTCATAGACAAAATAATCTGGAGTGCGGAAAATCCGTCCATAGATATCTTTTTTCTTTCCTGTGTCTACTTTGGACGTACTCGGTGACATCAGTTCCACAATGACATCAGGATAGGAACCATTTTCTTGCCACACCACCCAACCCTGTCGTTGTTTGGTGCCATCGACATCAAGAACAGCAAAGAAATCCGGGCCGCGAAAATCTTTGTTGAAAACTTTTTTGTCGCTGTAGTAAATAAACATATTACCGCCCGTGTAAAAGTCATTGCGATCGCTCCAGGCTTGCTGCAAGGATCGGATCAGGACGTTCATGGCAATGCGATGGCGGTTACTTTCCAAGGGTTCTCCATCATCAAAAATCAGGTCAGTGGGCGGACTGGGGGGGTTCCACTCCGGCTCCATAGTCGTTTCAGTTCCGGGGCGAGTCTGGGTAGTGATTTCTACTGACATTGTGGGTTCCCCATGTTCTGCTAGTTTTCCGTTATTTTTGATTGTATCCCAGACAGAGGGGAATATACCCTATTCACAATTGGGATGAATTGCACCTTGAGAACACAGATAAGTCAGTTGCTTTTCATCTAAATTTTGCACTTCACTAAAATCTACTCCTGCGAATCCCTCAGATTCAGTTGTAGGAGATTGTTTTTCAATAAATTCATCTTTGTTGGGCGATTTGACTACGGGTTCAAAAACCGCACCCTCGAAGTTCGCACCGGCTAATTTTGCGCCTTGAAAATTAGTATCCACTAAGTCTGCTCCAGCAAAATTAGCATTTTGCAGTTGGGCACTATTGAACGTCACACCCATTAACTGACTTTCGGTAAAATCTGCTGATTGCAATTGGGCACTGCTGAAATTGGCTTGGGATAAATTGGCATTTTCCCAGGTCGTTTCCGTGAGATTCGCAAACTTAAACTGACTCGAAATCGCCTGAACTTGTCCTAATCGCGAGCCTTGTAAGTTGGCATAAGAAAAGTTAGCATCGTTTAAGTTGGCTCCAGTTAAACTAGAAGTTTCTAAGAAAGCAGACTCGAGTGTAGCACTCGATAACTGAGCGCTACTGAGGTTTGAGCCAGTCAGTCGAGCCTCATTTAAATTGGCTTTATTCAAAATAGCGCGAATCAAATTGGTACGGCGAATGGTGACATTGGAGAGGACTGCGCCGGTTAAATCCGCTTCTTTTAAGTCTGAACCGCTTAAATCAGCAACTTCATCGTCAAACGTGCCTAAGCGCTGGTCTTCTCCTGCGCCATAAAATCGGCTCCATCTTAAGCTGGCTTGAGATAAGATTGCCCCGCGAAAATTAATCCCAGAAAGGTCGGCTTTTTCCATCGCTGCAACAAAGGCAACGGGGGCAGAAGTTTTACCTAAATCCACTTGCGCTAGAGAAAAGTTTTTAGGGTTTCCCTGGTCAATGGTGAGAATTTTTACGATCGCCTGTTGGGTCGCCCGCAGACGTAAGCGGATAATGTTCTGTTGTTTTTGGCTACTCCCTGGACTGAGGGTTTCCATGTCCTTTTGCAGGGCTAGATTCGCCCGTTGTAAATAGGGCAGAGCATCCGGCCCCATGCTAAACAGGGCCTGTTGAATGGCATCGACTAAGCGGGGGTCAGTTTCCTGAACTAATAAATCAACTAGAAATTGATAGGCTTTGGGGTCGTTGAGTGTGCCCATGGCTAAGACTGCCTCGCGACGTTTTTGGGCAGAATTGGCGACTGAGGGATCGAGATGTTGCACAAGTTCGATGAACAGTTGATTATCCTGAGCATCCCCTTCACGCACCGTGGTTTGGGATTGGATAAAAATTTGGGTTCCCACAAATGCGATCAGTACAGAACCTAAGCCTAACCCGATCGCACTCACCAGGGTAATGCCGGGATGATTTTGCATCCAACCCCATAAACTGGGTTGCTCTTTCCCCGTTTTAGGCGTAACAGCCAGAGCGCCCGGAGGGTCTTCTTCCGAACTGGTGTAGCTGATGGCTAAGGGTTCGGAGATGGGATAGGTTCCCGCAATGCGGTCATGGAAGGCGCGATAATAGCGGTCAAACAGTCCGCTAAAGACTTCCACGGTCAACATTAAACCGGATAAACCCAGTAGAATTGCTAATTGGGGAAAGGCTCCACTATAGCGCCAAATGCCGTAAGCTACGCCGATGGGAAGTCCCCAACGCCCGATCGCCTCGCGCACAAAAGCCCGTCCGATACCCGGAACACCGCCATTAAACGAGATCACCCGCACTCCTAACCAGAGTTTGGGAGAAGTTTGGCCGGTGGTTCCCAGCAGATAGAGCTGCCATCCAGCCACAGCCACAGGGGCAATAAAGGCAACAGACCAGAGTAAGTTGGTGAGAGGAGAGACCTGGTTTTGGCGATCGCTCACTTGTAGAGCTAGGGTTTTGGCGATCGTCTCTTGGCCGGTAGCCACCAGGGAATTTACAGGAACTGGGGGTTGATTCCCTTGATTTTTGGCATAGTCCCCCAAACCATAGGGAACGGCAGCACTCACGACGACCATAGAGACCTCAACTACCCAAGCACTAAACCGTCGCAGGGATAAGGGGGGACGACGAAGTTTAAGGGGTGGCTTAGGGAAAGAAGAGTTACTCTCTTTAGGGGCCGTTGAACTTGCCATAGGGTCGAGTCTTGAACTGAATAGAGCGCTACGTCCTGGTAATGGGTAATGGGTAATAGTGACAAGTTAAGGCAATGTGCATTTTGTAAAATCCCCCATATAGATCCAAGTTAACTGGAGAATACTATATATGGTGAATCGGGAAAGGGAAAAATCGGGTTTTTCCGATTGCCTATTGCCATTCGTACCTATTGCCTCCTCCCCTACACAAAACTCTTTGCACTTTAACTTAATTTTGCGAGGGGTCAGATTCAATTAAGAATTTGTAACCTAAGTATAAGGCTCCTCCCAATACCGCTAAGGTAATCAGGGTAGTGACCAAGCGCAGGAACAGATTGAGAAATCCAAAGCCAATCACTACACTCACACCAGCGACCACCAGTTTACCGGTATTCGATAGACCTTGATACCATGTTTGAATTTTTGTCAATAGGCCTTTAATCGCCTCAGAGCTAAATGGGCTAGATGGACGATTGAGTTGTTCTTCGCTCTCTCGCAGACGGCGACTAGGATCGCGGGGATTTTCAGGATTCATCGGTTCTGCTCTCCAAACCAGGTGTTGATAAGCAACTCTACTAGGATAGCTCAAGGGGTGCAGAGGATGGGGGGTGAGACGGCGACGCACAGAAGAGAAAGATGGAAGAGTACAAAAACAGATGATCGTCCAAAGAGATATAGTGCGAAGTGCTAGGGAATAGGGAATAGGGAATAGGGAATAGGGTCGGAGGATAGGATCGACCCTGGCTATTTGGTAATACAGCACACCCATTAAAGTCGAGAAACACCAAGTCGTCGTTTATAGTGTATACAGCAGCGCTCTAGTTAAAGATCTCTAGGGTGCTGTTGATGTTATGCTGGAATCATCATGAGTGAAACCAAAATCCACCTGGAAAATTTAATCAAAATTTACGGAAAACACCCCTCGAGAGCTTTGCAAAGGTTCCGAGAGGGGGCAAACCGTGAGATGATCTTGAAGGAAACCGGTAATGTTCTGGGTATCGCCGATGTTTCCTTGGAAATTAATCGCGGGGAACTCTTTGTAATCATGGGATTATCTGGATCGGGGAAATCAACTCTGGTTCGTTGCATTAATCGATTGATTGAACCCACCAGGGGCAATATTTACATTGATGGTGAGGAAGTGGTTCATACGAGTCAACAGAGAATCCGGGAAATTCGTCGCACTAAAATGGCGATGGTGTTTCAGAAGTTTGGCTTATTCCCCCATAAGACAGTCGTAGAAAATGTGGCTTATGGGTTGAAGGTGCAAGGGATGGGACTCAAGGAGCGCCGACATAAGGCGATAGAGATTTTAGAGCGAGTGGGATTAGAACAGTGGCGCAATTATTTGCCCTCGTCTTTGAGTGGAGGAATGCAACAACGGGTAGGGTTAGCTCGTGCTTTAGCCACAGATGCAGAAATTTTGCTAATGGATGAAGCCTTTAGTGCCCTTGACCCCTTAATTAGGCGGGAAATGCAAGATGAGTTGATTCGCTTGCAAGCTGAACTGCATAAAACGATTGTATTTATTAGTCACGATATTCAAGAAGCGCTGAAAATTGGCGATCGCGTGGCGATTATGAAAGATGGTGCAGTGGTACAAGTAGGCACTCCTGAAGATTTGGTGTTAAGTCCCATTGATGATTATGTGAGTGCCTTTACCCAGGATGTTAATCGCGCTCAAGTGCTGAAAATTGGCACAGTAGCACGGAAGACGACCCCATTAAATCGGCATCAATATACAATTGAGGTTGCTCTAGAACAGATGAAAAAACAAGGAGTCAACCAGCTCTATGTTGTCAATGAGAACAAAGTTCCGGTCGGTTTGCTCCAGAAGCAGCGTCTTGAGTATGCGCTCAACAATGGTAATCAAGATCTAGCTCATCTGATAGTTAATGACTTTCCCAAAATTGAAGATTCCCATTGTTTAGAAGCAGCCTTTTCGCTTTCGGATTCTGGGATGGCGATCGCTGTCACTAATCCTGAGGGACAATTCCACGGCATCATTACCCCCAAAGAAGTATTAATGAGTATGAGTCAATAATAGGGACTAGGGACTAGGGACTAGGGAATAGGACAAACCTAGCTTCCCCCTTTCCTCCCCCTGTCAAAAAATAGTGTTATTTGGTTTCATAAATTCATGATTGATTGTTTCTCTCCTTCTTTAATCAGCGAAACACCGGTTTTACTTGACCCTTTTCAACTGTATACCCTGCCCCTAGGGGATTGGGTTTCCAATTTTGTCGATTTTTTGGTCGATCAATTTCGCCCGGTTTTCCAACTCATTAGAGTTCCCTTTGCCTTTGTCCTGAATGGGATTGAAGTGGGTTTGTTGGCGATTCCTCCAACTTTATTCTTAATCTTCTTAGGGTTGCTGGTGTGGCAATTTTGTGGTTCTGCCATTGCAATCTATAGTTTAGTTGCCATGGTAGGAATTGGCTTATTGGGAACCTGGGAACCGGCAATGACCACCTTATCCCTGGTAATTTGTGCGGTGACGTTTTGTATTCTGATTGGCCTACCGATTGGCATTTTAGCCGCCAGAAACGATCGCTTTGACTCCATTTTGCGGCCGCTTCTGGATGCCATGCAAACCTTGCCCTCCTTTGTTTATTTGGTTCCTGTGGTCATGCTCTTTGGTATTGGAGAAGTCCCTGGAGTCATTGTAACTTTGATTTTTGCTGTGCCACCCCTAATTCGATTAACCAATCTGGGGATTCGTCAAGTCTCGAAGGAAGTGGTGGAAGCGGCGATCGCTTTTGGTTCGACTCCCAACCAAGTCCTCTGGGAAGCTCAAGTTCCCCTCGCTCTACCCACTATCCTGGCTGGTGTGAATCAATCCATTCTCTTAGCCCTCTCCATGGTCGTTGTGGCTTCGATGATTTCTGTCGAAGGTCTGGGTCAAATGGTATTACGAGGCATTGGTCGTTTAGATGTGGGATTAGCGGCTGTTGGGGGGATCAGTATTGTGTTAGTTGCGATCCTATTAGACCGGGTAACCCAAGCTTTGGGTAAACCCCAAAAAGTCTCTTGGAAAAAACGCGGGCCGGTGGGCTTGTTGCTTTCTTTTCCCCAAACACACGAGATCGACCTAGGGAAAGGCTTCTAAGGGTCTCCTGTAAGTCGGTTAATATCTTGCTCTAAGATATCGGTTTCGGTGGTATAGGCGAGATCGTCAGGGACGATCGCCTGTTTTTTGCCCAGATGTTCAGCATAGTCGAGTTTCTGCTGTACTTCTGGGGTGGGATCGCAGAGCATGGAGTAGCGATCGCGGCGAGTTTGGTTGCGTTGTTCAATTTTCCCATTGGCTTGTCCCAACCAGAAATAACGGATCAGGGGAATGGCTAAAAATCCAACACCATAGGCTAACAAAATACCGTAAATAGATTGGACAAAGGCAACGAATCCCCCCAATTCAGCCGCTACTGTGCCATCTGCCAATAAGCTTCCCAAGACTAATGCCCCAATTAGATTGGCGGCTCCTAAGCCGATCGCTAATATAATTTGGGTTGAACTGGCGGCACTAAATCGCCATTTCTTCTCTTGGAGATAGGAAGAATAGCTTGTTGAAGCTTGCTCAGTGGCCGTAATTTGTAAATCGGGGAACTGATAAAGAATTCCCCCTTCTGGAGTGACTTCGGGACGACCATTGAAGCGTACCAAAACGGGTAACAGATAATTTTCATATTCGAGATCGTACCCCTTACCTAGATCGTCCAAATAGGGCGCAATCTGTTCAGCCACCACGACTCCTTGTTGAGAACGGATTGTAGCTGCGATCGCCTGCCAACGACGCTGTTCTAAATGGGCATTTGGGTTACCATCCCCAAATAAAAAGGAAAAAATTGCCTCTAAAAAGTTCATTTCTGACGACGAGCGCTGATGACGCTTTGGGCTGGAATAGTCGGGAGAGAACATCCAAAACAAATCCCCTAAATGGAGTGGAAACCAAAAGAAACCCACTGATCTCCGACTCCCTGTGCCATCGGAGTCTCCTTCTTGCGACGCTTGCAGACTGATGACAATGACGGCGATCGCCACTAAAATCAGCACTAACGATAAAATCAGCAAAATACCAAAGGAAATTCGCACCAAATAAAACAAAATCCGCCCAATTTGCTGTAGCGTCTTTTGCCAACGCAAGCGCCAAAACTTCCCTTGTAGAATCGTGCGAAAATTTTTCGGAAACAGATAGGCAATATCGCCAGACTCAGCCACCTGGAGATGTCCCCCCGCATCTGCGGCGAGAGCTAAAAGCGCTTGCTGGGTTTCCGCCACATTAAACCCGGTGCGGGTGGACACATCTCCAACGGTTACCCGATACCCCAGATCCTCCACTGCTTCCATCAGTTTCAGATTCGGAACAGCCATGTTTGCTACCTCTGTTGTTGGTCTTCTCTCTATTATTGCCATACTTTCAGGTTAGTCGATCTTCCATAGAGGTTCAGCTAGTGGCAGAAAATCGAGGAGATAGGTGTTTTTAAACAAGAAATCAGAGGTGATTTCTTGCGTTTTCCACTTGCCACAAATAAAAATGTAAGTGCTACAATCAGAATCGTATTCAATATTAAGGAGAAGCCATTATGGCAAAAACCAAGGAAGGCAAAAAGAAAGTTTATGTGAAACCCCATACCAAAGCTGATGGGACTAAAGTTAAACCACACTACCGTTCTACTCCTAAGTAAGGATATATCTCTCGTCTGTCACTCTTTGAAAGTCTGACAGAAGAGAGATAATTTAGTTGTACAGCCTTGTATGCCTTTCATACAAGGGTATCTTTAGTATTATAGAAAAATACCATAAATCAGTAGCCATTTCCTAAAACTCTTTTTTTAGACCTCTGGCTGTGGAGTTTAATCGATGAGCGCGAAGGATCGCTTTCATGATGTTGTTAGAGTAGGATTAGAAAAAGAGGGTTGGACAATTACTGCCGATCCTCTTAGCTTGAAATTTGGGGATTCACAAATTTATATTGATTTAGGTGCGGAAAGAATCCTAGCTGCTGAAAAGGGTGAAGAAAAGATTGCGGTTGAAATTAAAACGTTTGCTAGTGATTCTCTGATGTTCGGTTTTCATCTAGCCATTGGACAGTTCATCAATTATCAAGTCGCCCTAGAAAATTTAGAACCCTCCCGGATTCTTTATTTGGCTGTTCCCCAGGAAATTCATGATACCTTTTTTCAGTCTTTACTCGCTCAGTCTGTTATTCAGAAACATCAAATTAAATTACTGGTTTACGACCCTCCAAATGAGGTGATTGTCAGATGGATAACCTAAATGTATATCGGCAATTGATTGAAGAGATCTTAACTGAATTATACAGTTATAGCCAGGGAAATCCGACTCCTGGAGTGGATGCAGAAATTATTTGCGATCGCGACCATGACCACTACCTGCTGCTCGATGTCGGTTGGCACGAGCGAAAATATGTCTATGCGGTGTTTGTCCATATCGATATCAAGGATGGAAAAATCTGGATACAGCGCAATAACACGGAAATTAACATCGCGGAACGCCTGCGAGAAAGCGGTGTCGATCGGGATAATATTGTTCTCGGTTCCCATTCGCCTTTCTTGCGTCAGTTCTCTGGATATGCGATCGCCTAGCCAGAGAAACTCTTTAGCCTCCCTGCGGAGAGTAGAAACTGGGTTTCTGACCAGATTTTTGGCTC
Source organism: Roseofilum sp. (assembly GCF_982964205.1). Lineage (NCBI taxonomy): Bacteria > Bacillati > Cyanobacteriota > Cyanophyceae > Desertifilales > Desertifilaceae > Roseofilum > Roseofilum sp. The sequence continues at coordinate 15,736 of NZ_CEZBFX010000037.1, forward strand.
TTGCCCCAGGTTCTCGTAAAAACCTGGTTTCTTGGCCTGGGTTGGCAGGAGCAAAAAGATGCCGATATAGTATTTTTAACTGATGTTGAAGTAACCCTGATGACAACTAATGTAGAACAACCCATTTATCAAGGTCAATTTGGTAGCTTTACCATTACCGAAGAAGATCGCCAAGGGGTGGTCATTTATCGGGCTGGGTTAACCGTTGCGGCTGTCTGTATGGCGATCGCCACTACCCTCACTCTCTGGCCCGATCGTAACCCAGAAACTCTCTTCTGGCTCACTCCCCTCTATTTCCTCTTCTGTCTCGCATTAGGGGTTAGCCTGCTCACCATCCATATTTATATGGCTATCCTCCATCGCCTCTTACAAGGGTTTCTGATTATTGGCACAATTTCGGGTGTTATCCTTAGTTTCAACAGCTCGCAACCCCTCGCTCTTACGGTATATACTCAACCTCTGACCTTATTCGGTATTGGATTTACCTTTGCCTCCCTCACCGGCATTTACTTCAAGGAAGGCTTCTGTTTCCATCGTCTAGAAACCAAACTACTCACACCCCTAGTTCCCATTCTCCTCCTCGGTGTTCTCTTTGGCACTCTTCCCCTGCAAGCTCAACAAATCATGTTAGCAGCCTGGAGCCTCCTCTTTCTGATTTTTGCTGGGCGAAAACTGATCCAACCCATTCCCCCAGACATTGGCGATAAATCGGTTTTTGAATACCTGAAAAATAATTAATGTAGCATTAATATAGCATCTCGCTGTTAGTAATTGGAATTAAAGAAATGACTAAGATCGATCAATTAAGTCATCTTTATGAGATTGATAATGAAGAATGGTTTTCTCAAACCTTGAAACTCTTAAAAAACAAACAACTCGATCGTCTCGATTTAGAGCATTTGATTGAGGAATTAGAATCCGTGGGTCGCCGAGATAGATTAACTGTTGAGAGTTTTCTCGAACAAATTATCAGACATTTACTTCTTCTCCAATATTGGCAAGAAAAATATGATTATAATGCCAATCATTGGCAAGCTGAAATCATGAGTTTTAGAACCCAACTTCACGAATATTTAACCCAAAATCTACGAAATCATTTGGCAGAAAATCAGTCAAGAGTTTATCAAAAAGCATTAAAATATGTCAGTAAAAAGACAGGAATGATAGTCGATTTCCCTGAAAACTGTCCTTACGATCTTGAACAATTACTCGATCAAGACTGGCTTCCTTAGATTTATAGCGCTTTGCGCTAGGGAATAGGGAATAGGGAATAGGGAATAGGCTTTTGGTACATAGCTTTGAGGATTCAACGCTGTCCCTCATAACAGCGCAAAGCGCTGTACGAGAAAAAATATTGATATAGTCGTTTTAATTAAGATTGGGACAATCATGATGGGTCTACAACTCGAACGACTGTAGGAGTAAACGCCATTTGCTCTTACCGTTGTGTCCCATCCTTAATTAAAATAACTATGTCATCCCCGCCCACCACTAATATCAAATCCTTAAGATGTTTGCTACAGATGATTGACAAGGAGTTGGAACCGAGATGATCGATTATGCTGAGAAGCGGATCTTCCAGAGTACGCCTAATGTTTTTATCTGTGTTTCTTCCTTTAATCCGGGCGCACGTAAGCTTTATGAACGACTAGGATACAGCGTTATTGGTGAGTTACACGACTATATCATCTCAGGAGCTTGAGATATTACTTCGTAAAACGATCGCTCCTTTGAGGGCATTTTCTGCTTCAATTGACGAAGTTCGGATTAAGCGCCTTACGATAAAAAACCAGCTAGAACCTAGCTGGCGTTAATCGATATCATCAATATCAATTGTCGTTTCCGAAAATCCTGACTGCGCGTTCCCACAACACGAGGAGGATCGGTCTCTTTTGTCTCTCTTTACCAATCGTAACAGAGAATGCGAATCTTTTTAATAAAAGTTCATACTTAACGGTTTCCCTTTCGATAATTATTTATAATCAAAGATCCCGATTACATCAGTTTCTTCTGTTATCGATCGCAAAACACACGTACCACACATACCACAACCTATTCCAGCGCTGCTTCCTGAGGACATCCCCAAAGAATACGCTCGTGCTTATAGACAACCATTCCAGGTTGAGCGCCTTTTGGTTTATACACCGATTTCGGTTCGGTGTAAACCACTGGAACCTGCTTACTTTGCCGTCCTTGGCTATAATGGGCGGCTAGATTAGCCACAAACTGGAGGTCTTCGGTATCAGGAACCTCTCCCGGAGAGACTCTCATCAACACATGACTTCCAGGAATCTCCTGGGTATGGAACCATAGATCGTATGCTCCAGCTAGTCTAAAGGTTAAGCGATCGTTTTGGCGATTATTGCGACCGACGAGAACTTCAAACCCGCTAGGGGTTTGGTAACGATGGGGTTGGGAGCGGTTGGAGTTGCGTTGATAGTCGGATGCTGGAGAGTCTAAATACTTCTGTTCAATTAATTCTTCGCGCACTTCCTCTAGAGTCGATAAATCCTCAGCCGTGCCATACTCCGCAAGTTGCAGTAGGGTTGTTTCCACTTGTTCGAGATAGCGTTGTTCGGTTTCAACTGCTTCTAAAAGGGGTTGAACGGCAAGTTGAGAGCGCTTGAGTTTTTGGTGTTTTTTGTAGAGCGCTTGGGCATTTTGTACGCCATTCTTTTCGAGATTGAGGTTGATTTTAACCGGTTTTCTGGTTTCAAAATCGGCTAATTCGATCGCCGCCATACCGGGTTGCCACTGATGCAAATGAGCCATCAATAAGTCGGCTAAATAGCGATAGCGATCGGCATCTTGGGACTGGTTTAACCGTTCTCGGAATAGGAGCGCCTTTTGATGGAGCTTGCCTAAATGCGATCGCACCTTTTGCTGCAATTGATGATGTAATTGACTAAATTCTTGGCGATTAAGATGCTCGTTATAATACCCACTAATTAAATTTTGTACGGATTCAACTGCTTCGACTCGATCCCAAGGCATAACCGTATAGCCCTTTTTCGTCCATCCTGGTGTAAACATTCCCTGCTGCAAACTGTGTAACCAATATTGCCAGCGTTCATACACCAAAGACCAATCGGCATCACTTAAACTATCTGTGGGTTGATGGAGAGCGATCGCCGTCCCCGATAGCCAAGACTCAATCAACCGGGGACTTAATCCCCGATAACTTTGCAGTAATTGCCGCTTGAGGGGCCCCGGAATCAATCCGACTCTCCCCCGAAAATCACTGAATGATTCTTCTAGACTAGGTATCCGATTTTTTAGGGCTGGAGGGTTAATATACGGCTGTCCGGTCAAAATCGGGCGTACACTCGACTGTTGTTCGCTCACCTGATGGGCAGCCGTAACAATCGTATTCTCTTGATTGACCAAAATTACATTACTATATTTACCCATCACCTCCACAATTAAGTGCCAGCGAATTGGATCGCCCGGTCTTTGGGCAAACTGCAAATCGATCGCCCGCTCCCAAGGGGCAATTTCGGCAATGGAAACCAGAGCTAACCCATTAAGCTGATGGCGCAACTGATCGCTAAATGTAAACGTATCCGGTGCTTTTGGGGGAGGGCTGCTCATGGCGATATGGGCTGCCTGTGGATGCCAACACAGCGTTAACCATCCCCGCCCCTGAAGCGTCCGCAGGGCAAGGGATAGCCTGAAGCGATCGCGTTGAAAAACCTGCTCTAAACGAGCGGGTAAAGAGCGATCGCGCAAATCGGCACAAATAGCCATCAAAGTCGTAAAATCAACCGGTTGCACAATGAATTACATCTAACGAGCCAAGATTTCTAGTATAGCCCGTTCCCCGAACCTATATTTCTTGAGCCAAAATTAAAACTTGTTCATAGAGATGATCTGCAATCCTTGTACCCCGATTTTGCATCTGCTCTAGAACATCCTTAACATTAGGAATCAGGCTCTGGCGCTTTGCCAATACCAAAACACCCATGGTTCCAATTAAGGGTAACTTTCTTTCTAGTGCCACTCGTCTAGCTGCCCGTTCATCAATCAGTAATTGATCGGCTTTAGTTTCTTCAGCTAAGGCGATCGCTTCTGACTCTCCTAAGTCTAAATGAAAAGACTCCTGTAACTCCTCTACAAGCCGCTGATTATTGACGGTGACCACTTGTAGCCATGACAAATCCTGTACTTGTTGCGCTGCTGGATGATCTCCCACAAGCAACTCATTAAAAACGCCCTGGGGAATCATCAGTTTCCCAAAGAGTTCAGGTAATAAATACAAATAATTGACCTTAGCTAATTCACTAATAGAAGTAGTATCTGAAACAATAATCATGGATTAAATTGATTGATTTAATCTTAACTCAGCTTGCTCCACTTCCTGACGGAATTCCTGTAAATCTTGTGAATCATCAAAGACAGAAATTCCCCATTTATGCATTCGATCGATCATCTCTAAGCGGGAAATGCCTAGGATTTTTGCAGCCCGTCCGCTACTGATTTCTCCAACTTCCAACAGCGCCATTACATAACCTTCTTTGGCTTTCTCCATAGCTCTTTGGCGGACTTGCTCCGAAAGCTCAATATTGGCTAATTGCTCATCTAAAAAGGTGAAAATCATAAGCGGTTGTGTGGTGATCCATACTATGACTATAGTCTTTCCTGTGGATTACCGCAAGCAGACATGGATGCAAACAAACAAGGGCTTGTAGAGTACGATAAAATCAAGAGCAACTGCAAAGTAAACAGATAAGGTTTATGCTTATCCTATGTTCTCTGGCAAGAGGAACAAGTAAGGAGAGTCAACAAGATTGCGCCGATCGCGCAAAAGCAGTGGTTGAAGAAAAAGATCGCACTATTCAACAGCTAAGAGAGAGCCTAGCGCAACTGGGTATCAATCCAGATACTCTCAGTTAGAGGAGTAAGCTATCGCCGTGTCTCCGTGTCTGTGCGTCCCCCGATCTTCCCGACTCCCCACTGTTTACTCTTTGTTAAGACAGATTCTTATACTGTGGGCAGGTTGCATAATCTCGGTTAATCTAAAATAGAGTAGAGCGGCTCTCTCTTAGGCATGTTGCATAATGTCCCCTAATTTATCTGGTCGTAAACTTAAATTCAAACGCCGTCCCCACTTGGCGATCGCTGTGCTTCCTGATATCGATTCAGCGTTTGCTGCCTATCGATTACTCTATAGCGAAGGTATATCCCCCGAATACTTAGCCATTGTGGGGCGAGAATTTAATCCTCCCGAATGGGTAGGATTGTATAAACCCATGAAGATCATCTTTGCCAAGGCCTATCGATTGGCCTTATTATCCGCCTTGGCTGGGAGCGCGATCGCGGCTATCCTCCTCTGGCTCTTAAAGCTGGAGATTTCCAATTTGGCTCACCTCCATATCGCTCTAGTCATTTTATCCGCCGGACTTATGAGTGGTCTCTCTGGTAGTCTTGTGGGCGCACTGATTGGTTTTTTTGGTGAAGGAAATACTTCTAGTATCTATCGCCATCACCTGCAACAGGGGCGATATCTGCTGATGATTGAAGGACCAGAACACATGGTAAGGCGCTCCAAAGAAGTGCTAAGTCAATATTCGACTTCGCCCTCTTGAGCTATGGAAAAGGGTAGATCGGCTATTCTAGTATTTTCAGATGACCTACCTACGCCAAAATTCCAGAGAATATTGCCATCAATGCCATGCTTCGTGTTAAGCAACGGTTTCATCAACTTTTCCAAACTGTACCCTTAGGAGTGGCCTTAATTGTGCCTTTTCTCCTGCAAATTGCGATCGCAGTGGGCTTAACTGGATATTTCTCTTGGTACCATGGCAAAGCAGCCGTTGAAAATGTCACCAGTCGCTTACAAGCAGAAATCACGGCTCATCTCGACGATCGCCTCGTTAATACTCTTTCCATTGCCCATCAGATTAATCACGTTAATGCGAATGCCATTGCTTGGGGAGAAACCGGCCCAAACAACCTTGAGCAATTAAGCCAAAAATTTTACGAACAACTCCAGTTATTTCCCCAGATCCGTGAAATTCAATTTGCCAATTCCCAAGGGGAATGGGTAAGTGTGCATCATTCTCAGAAGGATAATCGGAGCCTAGAACTGGCGATCTCGTCCTCTACAACCGATGGGCAATCCCATATTTATTCCCTCGATCGAGGAAAACGGGGAGCGCTGTTGCGATCGCTTCCCAAGCGCGATCCCCGTAAATCATTTTGGTATCAAGAAGCCACTCGCAACGCCACTACCTACAACAATTCTCCCCAGTCTTGGACAACTCCCTATCTCTCAAATACCGGACAGATGAGTCTAGATGCCGTCTTACCGATCTATGGCAGGAACCAAACCCAACTGGGTGTCCTCTCTACCTCCATCTGGCTTTCTAAACTTCAGCAGTTTCTACAAACCTTGAATGAGCGCCTAGACGCGCAGATTCTAATCTTTAGTAATACAGATGGAAGTATTGCGCCTGTCGTCACCCCTTTGGAGTCAACCTATCCTCTGATCAATCGTGCGACGGACTATCTCCAAACCTATTTAGTCCAGCACCCTCAAATGCAAGAAGCTATTGACCTTCAGGTTAGCCTTCTCGATACTCCCTACACTCTGCACTTGAGTTCCCTAAGCGATCATCAAGACTTAAATTGGCTCATGGCGATTTTTGTCCCTCAAGATCCCTTTCTGGAGGATATTCACCAAGGAGGCAATGTTACCGCGATCGTCGGTTTACTGGCATTGATCGCTGCCACTGTACTCGGTTGGCTCATCACTCGCCACATTATCCGACCGATTAAGCAACTCTCGCAAGTGGCGATCGCCCTTTCCGAAGGTGACTGGTATCGCACAGCCGATCCTTGGTACAATCGCACCGATGCCCTAGGAACTCTAGCTCTAGCTTTTGAGCGAATGCGCTATCAGCTCAAGCGCTCCCATCGTCAACTGCAATCCTATTCTCGATCTTTGGAAGCTAAAATCCAAGCCAGAACGGAAGAACTCGAACAAGAAATCCGCGAGCGGCAAACAATGGAAATCGCTTTACGAGAATCGGAAGAAAAGTTCTCCAAAGCCTTCCGTCGTACTCCCCACCCCATTACCATCACTTGTTTAGGCAGTGGCAAACATCTGGAAGTCAGTGATAGCTTCCTCAGTTTAACCGGCTACAGCAATGAAGAAGTGATTGGTCGTACCGCCTTAGAGCTAAACCTCTGGGTTCATGTGGAAGAGAGGATGCACTTGTTTCACCTGATTCAACACAAGAAGCAGGTGAAAAACTATGAATTTACTTATCGCACCAAGGCTGGAGAATATCGGGTGGCTCTACTCTCATCGGATGTGATTACGGTGAATGACAAACCCTGTTTACTTTCGGTGACTACTGATATTACCGATCGCAAACAGCTCGAGGAAGACTTACGGCGATCGCAACAATTCCTCGATAGCATCATCGATCATATTCCCCTAGCCATTTATACTAAGGATATTACCCATGATTTCCAATATCTGATTTGGAATCAAGCCAGCGAAGCTATTTTTGGGTTAGGGAGCGATCGCGTCATTGGCAAAACCGATGCCGAAATCTATCCCCTGGAACAAGCAACCCAATACAGTACCTATGACTTGCAAGCCGTGCAGCAAGGGAAACTTCTAGAGAGCGCCGAGCATCCTTTTCAATCCCTCACGCGGGGCGAAATTTTGCTCAGAACCCTCAAATTGCCTCTCTATAACCGCCACGGAGAAGCGACCCATTTACTCTGTATTTCTGAAGATATTAGTGCTCGTAAACAAGCAGAAACTGCCCTTCAACAAGCCAAAGAAGCAGCGGAAATGGCTAACCGCTCCAAGAGTGAATTTTTAGCCAATATGAGCCATGAATTACGCACGCCTTTGAATGCTATTTTGGGATTTAGTCAATTAATGGCCAATGACCCTAAATTTGCGGCTGGAGCCTCAGAAATCAATATCATTAACCGCAGTGGAGAACATTTACTCGACCTGATTAATGACATTCTGGAAATGTCTAAAATAGAAGCAGGTCGGATGACATTTTTGCCAACCGCTTTCGACTTAGAGCAATTATTACAAACTTTAGAAGGCATGTTACATATCCGGGCAACTTCTAAAGGGTTAACGTTGACCTTCGATCGCCCCCCGGATTTAGTACAATATATTCAAACTGATGAACAAAAATTACGCCAAGTGTTGATTAATCTCTTGGGAAATGCAATTAAGTTTACAGAAAAAGGGACAGTTGAATTATGCATATCTCAGGTACGAGAAGATCCTTTAATTCGTTTGCAGTTTGCTGTTCAAGATACGGGAATTGGGATTGCAGAAGATGAATTAGAGCAATTATTTAATCCTTTTGTACAAACCGAGTCGGGAAGGCGATCGCATCAAGGAACCGGATTAGGACTTTCTATTAGTCAAAAATTTGTCCAACTCATGGGGGGGAACATTGAAGTTAAAAGTATCCTGGGGGAAGGCAGTTGTTTTCGATTTGAAATTCAAGCCACCCTTGCCAGTGCGGAAGGAGTCGAGCCGGTTATTGTACGCAATCGAGTAATTGGTTTAGCACCTGGACAACCCCGATATCGGATGCTAATTGTTGATGATATCCCCGAAAATCGTCTGTTATTGGTGCGCTTATTACAACCTTTGGCATTGGAGATCCTTGAAGCCGAAACAGGAGAAGAGGCGATCGCCCATTGGCAGCAGTATCATCCCGATCTGATCTGGATGGATATCCGCATGTCAGGTATGGATGGATACGAAACCACCCGACGGATTCGGGAACTAGAAAGTCAAGCCTCCCCAACCCAAAAAAGCATCATTATTGCCCTGACTGCCAGCGCCTTTTCCCAAAAACGAGAGCTAGTCTTTGCGGCTGGATGTGATGACTTTATTGCTAAACCTTTTCAGGAAGAAACAATCTGGAACACCCTAGCCAAACATTTGGGTCTAGAATATATCTATGAGGAAGCCTTACCCCCAACTGATAGCCCTGAGCCATTTACCCTTACGCCCAATCAGCTTAAAATAATGCCATCGGAGTGGATTGAGGCCGTACATCAATCGGCTTTAAGTGGCGATGATGAGAAGATTATCCAACTCATTGCCCAAATCCCTCCCCATTACCAGGGTTTAATTAACACCCTGTCTGATTTGGTGCATCATTTCCATTTCAATACTTTGTTAGAATTAACGGATGAACAGTAAAGTTCTAGCCGATTTGTTAATTGTAGACGATACGCCCAACAATTTGCGTTTGTTATCGTCGATGTTAACGGAAAAAGGTTATAAGGTGCGTAAGGCGATCGATGCTAAAGGGGCGCTCAAAGCCATTGAGGTGCTAAAACCGGATTTAATTTTGTTGGATATTCGGATGCCGGAAATGGATGGGTATCAAGTGTGTCAGATCCTGAAAGCTGATGCTCGAACTCAAGATATTCCAGTAATTTTTATTAGTGCTTTAGATGAGACTGTGGATAAGGTGCGAGCGTTTAATGTGGGGGGAGTTGATTATATTACGAAACCCTTTCAAGCGCCGGAGGTGTTGGCGAGGGTGGCAACTCATTTGCAGATTCATCAATTACAACAGCAGTTAGAGACTCAAAATACTCAGTTGCAAGCAGAAATTGTGGAACGACAAAAGGCGGAAGCCGGATTAAAAGTTTTGTTACATGCGGTTTCCCATGATTTGCGGAATCCGGTAACCGGGATGTTGATGGTGTTTAAAAATTTGTTGAAACGGGATTCGTTCGCTTTAACCCGATCGATGGTAGAGCGGATGGCAGATAGTTGCGATCGCCAGTTAAATTTAATTAATTCTTTGATTGAAACCCAACATAGTGAGATTTGGGGGGTGTCTCTCAATTGTGAATCCTTATCATTATCTACATTAACCGCTCAGTTGGCAGCAGATTGGGAACCGGTATTGAGTCAAAATCAGGCGACTTTAGAAGATCGGATAGCGTCTACTTTACCCCTGATTAACGGCGATCGCCAGCAACTGTGGCGGGTATTTGAAAACTTGTTCGCCAATGCCCTCAAGCATAATCCCCCCGGTTTAAGCCTGACTCTCAGCGCTAGAGTAGAAGGGGATTGGGTTCGGTGTACCGTGGGAGATAATGGTATAGGAATGAGCAAAAAACAATGTGAAACGCTGTTTCAACCCTATACAAGGGGCGATCGGGAAACACGCAAAACTGGATTAGGCTTAGGATTATATTTATGTTCCCAAATCATTCACGCCCATGGCGGCGAAATCGGGGTAGATAGTGTGGTGAGTGAAGGCACAAATTTCTGGTTTACGTTGCCGACGCTATAGCGCTTGGCACTGGGGAATAGGGAACAGGGAACAGACAATATCTTAACTGATTTTAGTCCGGTACGATAGGATGGACAACCCGCAGGCCAAAGGTGCAATATCGATCGCCAGCATTGCGGTGGTTGCGATCGGCACTACGACGGAATATTGAATAGGTGAGAAACCAAGACCCCCCTCGTATCACCCTTCTGGTCCATTCATCGCTATCGAGCCATATACTACCATCGGTAGGAGCGCGATCGTAACGATCGTGCCAATGGTCTGCACACCACTCCCACAGGTTCCCATGCATATCATATAAGCCAAATCCATTGGGCGGAAAACTGCCGACTGGGGTGGTTTTCGCACGATTTTTACCTTCCGGGTCATCTATATAGTTGCCATCATAATTAGCCAGGTCAGTCGTCAGGGTTTCGCCAAAATGAAAGGGCGTTGTTGTTCCTGCCCGACAAGCATATTCCCATTCTGCTTCAGAAGGCAAGCGATAGGTGTTTCCTGTATATTGAGATAGCCGGGCGCAGAATTCCTCGCAGTCGTACCATGAAACTTGCTCTACAGGCAAATTCTCTCCCTTAAAATAAGAGGGATTAGACTCTAGGGAAATATTCACCTGGGGAAATGAGGCTACCCTGCGCCATTGAGCTTGCGCGATCAAAAACTTCCCCATATAAAATGGGGGCACGGTTACCAAATGCTGGGGTTTTTCATCATCCGATCCTTCTCTCTCTGGTGACCCCATGAGGAACTCTCCCCCAGGAATAACCACCATATCTAAAACGATCCCTTCTCCCAAGTCCTCCTGGAAATACTGCGCTTCTCGATTTTCCTGCTGAATGATTTTGCCCCAAGCGTTAACCGTCACTACCTCAAAGCTAAATTTAGAGAGTGAACCTTGGTAAGGTTGGGGTAGAGATAGGAGAGTAGACTCTAAAGATTTGAGTTGAGCTGGTTTGAGTGGCACGATATCCAGGGCTGGAGTCGGTACTGTTAAAGTCTGAAGTCTGTTAACTTCCTCTAAAGCTTCCTGAGCTGAAACATAGCGACTATTGAAGTGATACCGGACCATATTCTGTAGGACTTCCCGCAATCTTGGACTGGCATGAGTAGCGAAGGGTTGCCAGATGATTTCTAGAGTCTCTGGGTCTGCTGGTAGACTGAGGGCCGGTTTTCCAGTTAACGCTTCAATCGAGATCATGCCCACAGCATAGATATCGCTACAGAATTTGGGCTGTCCTACCGCTTGTTCACTGGGCATATATCCGGGTGTACCAATACGAACTGTCCGTTGATTTTTCTCTCCCCATTGAGTTAACTCAGACAGGTGTTGCTTGACTGCACCAAAATCAATCAGTACTAGTGTTTGATCGGGCTTACGCCGCATCAAGTTATTGGGTTTTATATCTCGATGAATGACTTGGCGATCGTGCAAAAACTTTAAGGGAGTGAGGATATCTTTTAATAACTGAATCACTTGCTCCTCTGACCAAGGTTGTCCCTGGTGTATTTCCTGACTTAACTCATGACCTTGGATATATTCCTGAACCAGATAAAACTCTCCTTCTTCCGTAAAATAGGCGAGAAGTTGGGGAATTTGAGGATATTTTCCTAATTTTTGCAGAGCCTTTGCTTCTGTCTCAAATAAACGCTGGGCTGTCTTCAGTTTTTTTGGACTCTTGAACTGGGGCTTCAGTTGCTTGACAACACATAGGGGATATCCTGGAAGGTGCAAGTCTCGCGCTAGGTAGGTGAGGCCAAATCCTCCTTTACCGAGTTCCCGTTCTATCTGGTAGCGACCCGCAAGCACTGGTGACATGGTTCAATTAACAATTAACAATTAAAAATAAATTGAGTTGTGGGTGGGTGACCCTAATTGTAGTATAAGATGATCGCCCTTAATCGAGACCATTGCCAATTAAAATAAATGGGGCCCAATAGTAGGGATGTTGAAAAGAGGTGGGATCGAGGTTATCTGTTTGGGGAAGTTGAGCGTTAATGAAGCTCAATTGTGCTTGGCGAATGGCTTGGGCTAGGGTGATATCGGGATCGGTATCGAGAGATTGATAAAATTGATCCATTAAAACTTGGGTTCCTCGATCGTCAACGTGCCATAGGGTGGCGATCGCCGCTTTTGCGCCTGCTTTTTGCACCTGATAGCCTAAACCAAGGATTTCTTCGCCATTCCCCAGAATTTCGCCAATCCCTGTCTGACAAGCACTGAGGACAATTAAGTCCACGTCGGAAAGGTTCCAATGCTCAATATCCCGTAGGGTAATGCGATCGCCATTTCCTAATAAAATAAAGGATTCTTCTGGCTCTCCTTGAACGAATGCTGCATGGGTAGCTAGATGCACCATCTGATGTTCCTGGAGTTCTGGCAGGGTGGAATCCCGATTAAAGTCCTGATTCCACAGGGTCGTATGATCGGGGAAACGCTGGATCAAATTTTGTACTTCCTTCTGGGCAAAGGGTAATCCAGAAAAGTCAAATTGGCGATCGCCCACTTGGACTTGATAATTTCCCTGGGTAAATGCTCCGGCTAAAATATTCCGTTCTCGATGGGTTTGGGGAGCAAAGTTTTGTAAGCTGGTGGCCGTAATATAATTAATCTCAAATTGTTGAATTAACCAATTCTGACCATCATATAAAGCACTGAAAGGCAAGTGGCGCAATTGACCATCTGGTGAATATACTAAGGCTTCAATGCCAGCTTGGTTTAAATCCTCTGCAATGGGTTGTACTAACCATTCATAAAGCTGTTGACCGAGTGATTGTACCCGGGGTAAGGGGTATTTGCGCGTAATCGTCGTTCTAAATTCAGTAATTTTTTGTTCAAGTTCCGACTGACTCACGGGTACCGTACGTCTGATCGGTGGGCGATCGGCAAAAACCACGATCATTTCTAGCCGATCTTCCCACATGAATGGATAGACAAACGCCGTTTGATGTTCAAATTGTTGGAGCAGGCTCTTCAAGCCTTGAATATGAGAATTCCACTTTGGATTTGCCGAGTTGTAATCAGCCATTCTCTGCCTAATTGGGTTGATACGGGAGGGTTCTAGAAATGGCTTGAAATTCTGATGTAGACTCTGATATAATGAATTAATTTGGTTTAATTGTTCAGTTTCATCAGCCGTGCGATCGCCTTCTGGAATCGCCCTTAATTCTTCTAAGTCTTCAATCCAATCTACACCCTGAGTCTCGGCTTCAAGGAAATCGTTGAAAATATCCTCTTCCACGGGATGTAAACTTAAGGTTGGTAATTGATGATCGCCTTTGACGCTGTGTAAATATTCATCCAGTTCTTGCAATTTCAGCAAGTCCAGAACTTGATGGGCTTCTTGTGGGCGGTTATTTTGAAAGAGTAGATTCGCTAAATGGCGATAGCGATGAGAAACCGTTGCCAGAAATGCCTTTTGTTGTTCTAGGGAAAAATCAGTAATTTGACTATGAATCAACTGAAGCTCATTCATCGACTGCTTGTAAAATAGAATGGCTAACTCTGCTTGTTTCTGGGACTCGAATAGGCGGCCCATATTATGGAGTGTAGTGGCATAGTTTTCTGTTTTTTCTAAGGCTTTCCAGAGCAAAAGTGCTTGATAAAAATGGGAAAGGGCAGGTTCAAACTGATTTTGTTCAAGATAGACAAACCCTAATCCATTGAGGCTATTCGCTACTCCGACTTTATCTCCTAGTTCGCGAAAAATAGATATGGCTCTATGATAAGCTTGACTGGCTTTAGCATCCTGGTGAAGGATGGTATGAAGATGTCCAAGATGATTATATAAATGTCCCTGTTCTTCTTTTCGATCTAAACGTTGATTTAAGGCTAAAGCTTGTTGGGCAGTAGCTAAAGCACGATTCGGTAAGTTTTGCTTTTCATACAGTAAGCTTAAACCGGTTAAGGCTTGAATTTCTGTGGCGCTATCTCCTCGCGATTGAGAAATCGATCGAGCCTGATTCAGCAACTCTAGGGCAGTATCATAATCTTCTAAATTTATTTCAACACTGGCTAAATTAATCAACGTCTTCGCTAATTTCCTTCGATCGCCAATTCGTTGTCGTAATTTCACTACCCTCTGATAAAATTGCTGTGCAGAAAAAAAACGTCCCTGTGAATAGTCTCTTTTCCCCTGGTTTTCTAGGGCATCAGCTTCGCTGACTGGATCGGTTTGAACTTGCACAGAGCCAGACTCTGAAGTTTGGGCGATCGCCGGTAATTCAAGTGCCAACACACTGCTAATAGCGATCGCTGAAATCGTCCCAACTAACCTTACACTCATCATCATCAATCAGAGAACTCATCATTTACCAGCTTGGCAAATCTCCCTTAAATTTGGGGAATTCAGAGGTTCGGTAATCTGTAGCAATCAACCGCTACCATAGTAGAGAAAACCTCACTGTGCGATCCTATAGCCATGTCACCCAAATATCCGCGCTCAGACTGGCCAAACTCCTTGCCCACCATGTATGATTTACCCAGCGAAGATCCGGAGGAACCGGGATTGCCTGACTTATTTCACGATCTACAACCCCAATTACTCGATCTCACCTTTGACTCTCCCCTTTATCCAGTCGAACAAAGGTTAATCGCTAAAGACTTAAATCTATATTACGATTCCCATCATACCAATTGGTATAAACGTCCCGATTGGTTTCTCGTTTTAGGAACGGGACGATTTAAACAGCAACAAGATCTGCGGCTGAGTTATCTAATCTGGCAAGAACGAATTTCACCCTTTTTAGTCATTGAACTCTTATCTCGAGGAACGGAGCAAGAAGATTTAGGTCAAACTTTGCGAGAAGTTAATCAACCGCCAACAAAATGGCAAGTATACGAGCAAATTTTACGGGTTCCCCATTATGTAGTTTATGACCGCTATAACAATCAGTTTCGAGCTTTTCACTTAAAAGGTTCTCAGTATCAATCCTTGAGTTTACCAGAAGAGAAATTATGGTTTGAGCCGTTAGGGTTAGGCTTGGGAAAATGGCAAGGAATTTATGAGGGTGTGGAAGGATTATGGTTACGCTGGTACGATCGCCAAGGCAACTGGATACCGACTCCTACGGAACGGGCACAAGAGGCAGAAAATGCATTAGCTCTTGAGCGACAAAAACGGGAAGCTCTATTAGAGCGCCTCAGAGCTATGGGTATCGATCCGGAAGAGTTATAGCACTTTTCTCTAGGAAATAGGGAATAAAGAATAGGGTCGGAGATTGAGATCAATCTACAATGCCAGTATCTGTAGGGGCGAAAATTTTTTCGCCCCTACAACAATCGCACTCTCATTGTTATTTGAATCCACTATACTTTCTGGTGTTGGGCAATGAGTTGCCATGCGCGGAGGGTTTCAGCTACACTCCAAGCTTGGGCGATACAGCCTCTGGGGGTAAAGGGCGGATCGCCATCAAAGATTTCACTGATGCTTCCGATGCCATGAGTGTATAAATGGTGAGCCATGGGAGTGAGTAAACTGAGCGCTCGCTCCGGTTCGTTGTACACTTTGAAGTGGGCGATCGCAAATGGCCCTAATAACCAGCCCCATACTGTACCTTGATGATAGGCTCCATCTCGATGGGCTAAATTCCCCCCATAATGACCGATATATTGGGGATCGTCTGGACTGAGCGATCGCAACCCATACGACGTTAGCAGCGATCGCCCACAAGCTTCCACAACTCCCCGTTGCTGTTCTGGAGTCAGGGGACTTTGGGGTAAGGAAACCGCAAAAATCTGATTCGGTCGCAATTTTGGATCGTTTCCTGTTGTTGTATCGATTACATCATAGCAGTATCCTGCCTCAGCATTCCAAAAGCGAGCAAATCCCTTTTCTGCTTGTTTTGCAAGGGTTTCGTACTCCCGATCTTCCTTGCCTAATTTACGGGCAAATGCGACCATCGTATGCAGTGCATTGTACCATAGAGCATTCACTTCCACCGGTTTTCCTTGCCGGGGAGTGACCACCCAATCTCCATATTTAGCATCCATCCAAGTGAGTTGGGTCATGGCTTCTCCAGCATACAGGAGACCATCATCGGGATCGCGATGAATTTGATAGCGGGTTCCGCGACAATGCCAGTCAATGATGTCTGCTAAAACGGGGAAGAGTTCAGCTAAGAGGGGGCGATCGCGGGTTGCCTGATAATATTGGCGAACGGCTTCAAAATACCATAACGTTGCATCGACAGTATTGTAAGCGGGGTCTTCTCCGCCATCGGGAAAGACATTGGGCAACATGCCCCGATCCACATATTGGGCAAAGGTTGTCAATACCCTCTTAGCCACTTCCGTGCGTCCTGTCGCCAGGGTTAAACCGGGTAAGCTAATCATCGTATCCCTTCCCCAGTCTGTAAACCAGGGATAGCCAGCGATCGCCGTTTTCCCATGGGAGTTAGGGTACAGGGGACGACACACAATAAATTGATCCGCAGCCAGAATTAACTGTCGAATCCAGTCCGGAGCCTTTTCTGTGTTCAGATAGGGAGTGGCTTGCCAACGATCGAGGTGTTGCTGTTCATAGCGGTGTTGCTGCTGTAGCGCCTCTTTGCCGTCTAGATTCACCTGAGACTGGGTACTGGCAACTAAGGTAAGGGAGTCTCCTACATTGAGGGATACGGTGAGGGTGCAGGCATGGAAATGGTTCTCTTGATAGCCATCTCCTCGATAGCGTTCCATGGGGAGATCGTAGCCTTGTATCCAGGTTCCTAAAAGGGTTAATTCACCTCCAGAGCTGAATAAGTACCAGGGGATAGACTCTCCTGGCGTTTCTAGTTTTATTCCAGATTCAATCCGTTGGGTATGGATGGGAAAGTCTAAATCCTCTTGTAGAAGATTGTAGGGCCGAGTATTGGCGATCGCATCAATTTCTAAATCCACAGGAGCGCTACACCGCACCAGATCGTAGCGAATGTAGGTGGTATTTTCCCGCTGCCGCATCCAGATCCGTTTTTCCAACAACATATCCCCGCAGGCAAATGTCCATACGGGGGTTGTTCCCTCTAAACGGAAGCTTTCAAGATGGCGATCGCCGTTTCCGTCCACTTTACCGCCCACCCATCGATTGGTGAACAAGGGATAGGACTTTTGGCTATAAGTAACAGTTTCATCGAGTTTGGTTAACAGCAGGGTTCGCTGTAGTGGGGGTTTCAGTGCCGCCACTAACAACCCATGATAACGGCGCGTCAAGCCAGAGGCGATCGTCCCCGATGCGTAGCCCCCGATGCTGTTGGTAACTAACCATTCACGAGAGAGGGCAATTGCCCAATCACCACAGATTTCCCGTCCTACCTCAATCGCCATATGATTTTTCTTCTCCGCGATCGCGACCTGAATCTTTCCAGGACTCTAGATTACACCATTTTTCATGGCATAATCCCCCTAGGCATGGATTTTACCATCTGGCATCATCGCCCCTTCCAAATTTGCTCCTTGCAAATCCGCTCCCACCAAAGCCGCATCCCGCAGACTAGCACCTCGCAGATCGGCATCACGCAAACAAGCCCCATCTAAACTAGCGCCCCACAGATACGCCCCGCGCAAATCAGCTTCACTCAAATCCGTTCCTCGCAGATCGGCTAGATTTAGATTCGCTTCCGTTAAATCAGCTTTACGCATATCCGCTTCACACAAATTAGTTTTCATCAAATTGGCTTGAATAAACTTACCGCCTTTGAGAATCGTCTCATGCATATCTGCCTGTTTCAAATTCGCTTGATCGAAATCAGTAAAACGCATTTGGGCATTACTGAGATCGGTTCCCACCAAATTAGCACCTGCCATTTTTGCCCCATTTAACTTCACCGCATCCAATTCCAAGCCACTAAAATTCATCCCCTCCAGTTTCAATCCATTCAAGAAGGCACCGCTCAGTTTCACCCCATTTAAACCCGCTCCTTGCAGATTCGCCCCACTTAAGCGCGCTCCCGATAAATTCGTCCAATTCAGATTGGCACCCTCCAGATTCGCTCTTCGCAAATTAATCCCATTCAGGTTTGAACCACACAAATTCACCCCTGGCATTTTTGCTCGAAACAACGTCACCCAAGTCAAGATTGCCCCAGTCAATTTGGCTCCCGTTAAATCCGCTTTCCCCAAATGAGCGCCCCGCAAATCTGCTTTCGTTAAGTCTGCTTCAATTAACACCGCTCCTTGCAATTTCACATAGCTCAAATTGGTACCATACAAGAACGCCCCATTAAGATTCGCCTCCTTCAGAAAACACCGCTCTAAATAGGCTCTCGCCAAAGACGCTTCTTTTAAGTTTGCACCTGACAAGTTAGATTTAGGTAACTCCACACCAATTAAGTTAGCATAGGTCAAATCCGAACCACGAAAATCCCGTTCACCCTGAATATATCGTTGTAATAATTCATTAGCATCCATAATATTACTCTCCTAAATTCCTGACCGTTTTGTCAGTCAACGTATTTTCTTTGATATCGTTACCTGCAAACTTTCTATTGCTTACCCTCCCTAACCGATCGAACGGTTATCCTGTAAAGCCCCTAGCTGCTCAGGTTGACCTCTTTTGGAGTCCACAAACGATTGAGTCCAGAAATACCGTTTCGATTTTAACCTTTACTTATGCTGACGACTGGTCTTTCTGTACTTTAATGAAGAGCTTCACTTTAGACTTTATTATGGTATTACACCAATCCTCTACTATTCCATTAACTGCAACAAACCTTTAGAAAAGGAAAGAAATAGTTATATTCACCCTTAAGATTCTCGGCCAGATGTCCAATGGTCTCTCCATTTTACAGTTCCTTCACTAGCCACCACCCAACGCCGGGAAACTATATTTTCTCTCAGAGGAGATTGACCTTCACGCCACATGGCATATTTATAATTAATTAATTTTCCTGCACTTTCATTGAAAGGAATTTCACCGAACCAGGTATTAGAATTAATATACTCTAAGGGATAGGCTTTAGCTATATCCCAATTCCCCAATTCTGGACAATCTCCAGTGACAATAATACGTTCTCCAGGCTGGGTATTAACACCATTGAGTTGAGCGCGAACAATGGTTTTACCGGTGACTCTCTCCGCCACATGACTGAGAATAATTGCCTGATTTTTTTCTAGGGTCAAATTGGATAGTATACTCGACTCAACCGTATATTTTTCCAGGGACATAATATCCGTATGCTCGCCATCGGGTAATTCCGTATCGATGGATTCTAAAGTTACGCTTTCTCCTCGATTCATCGCCACAAACAGAATCGACTCTCGATACCGTCGCACATAGCAATAGACATCAGGAGTAATGTATTTTTTCCATTGTCCTCCCATAGAAACGGCTGGATTCAAGCGACGCACACCAGATAATAAACGAATGGTCCAATAGAGTTTAGTATTGGTATCCCAGCGCTTCATGAGGGGACGATTATAGGGGTCATTATTTCCAAAGGGATTGTCTGAATTAACATTGGTATTATCATACAGATATTGTTCTGTTCCGTAGTAAATACAAGGAATACCCCGGCTGGTCATTAATAGGGCGATCGCCAAATGCAACACTTCCGGATCGTCATTTAAACTCTGGAAGCGATACATATCATGATTATCGATAAAGGTAATTAACTCGGTTGCGCCGCAATAGCGATAATCTTGATCTAAAACATTCTTGATTCGGTAAAATCCCTCCTCTAATCCCAATGCTAACGTTTCCCGAATAGCTAAACACAAACCAAAATCGAGAATCGTCATCCCGGAATTATTGGCAAACTCTACAGAACGATCGTCAAGAGGATGGGAATAAATCCATTCTCCAAACACAAAAATATCAGGTTTATGGGTTTGAATTTCGGCATTGAATTCTTGCCAAAACCAAATAGGCATATGTTTGACGGTATCGATGCGCAGGGCATCTACTCCCCGATCGATCCATTGCTTAATCGATGCTTTGATATAACTTCGATAGGCCGTGTTATTTTCGTTGAATGTCGCTAATCCAGATAACTCACAATTTTGGATTTGCCACTCATCTTCCCAGTCTTGAACTTCACCATAGTGATGATACCAATGATCCAGGTCATTATTGAAATCGGCAATTTTCACCCCGTCATCATAGAGAATTCCCTTTTTGCCGCTAATATCAGGATTGCTATGGTTACAGACAACATCCAAGATTAACTTCATGTTGCGCTTGTGAATTTCTTCAATGAGTCGATCAAATAGGGTATCTTTCTCTTCTTGAGTTTGGTTCAAAGAGGGATTATCTTCTGGTCGGATAAAGCGGGGATTGATGCGCTTAAAGTCTTGAATCCAATAGCCATGGATAGCGGCACTTTCAACAAATAAGTCCTCAATTTGCTCAAATAAAGGAGTCAGCCAAATTGCCGTTACTCCCAGGTTTTTCAAATAGTCGAGTTTGTTGATTACTCCTTGTAAATCTCCACCCCAATATTTGCCCCAATCTTCATGGGTGGGATCGTAGAGTTCGGGGTTTGGCCCTTCATTATTGCGCGGATCGCCATCACAGAAGCGATCGACAACAATAAAGTAAAGGGTTTCTTGGCGAAATTCAATATCGCGGGTATAGAGAAATTCTAGGTCTAAGTCTTCCTGCGGGTTAGGAGACTGTGCTGATGGGTTTAATGGGTCTTCCGACTGAGAATCTGAGGGGGTATACTGGCTCTGGAAAACCTCTGATAAGTAGGGATCAGTCATCACAGCAGCACTTCCTCGTTAACACTGGGCTACTCTAGAATAGCAGAAGCATAGACCTCTACAGGCGCTGAGAGGCGATCGCCCATTCGGCCTAAGTGACTTAAGTTTAAGAAACTTAATGTAAACGTTCATCAAATCGTTCTAAGGTAGCTATATAGAGGCTGAGAAATCAACCCTAACCCTTTGTGGAGACTTGCCCAAAGGATTTTTTAGATCGTCTTTCATTTTCAAAATCGGGAACTGTTTTAGGATGAGTACCAATTTAGCGACTAAGCTCCGCGAGGGCACGAAAAAAGCCCATACCATGGCGGAAAATGTGGGTTTTATCAAGTGTTTCTTAAAAGGAACGGTAGAGAAGGAGTCTTACCGCAAACTGTCAGGTAACCTTTACTTCGTCTATTCTGCCATGGAAGAAGAGATGGCTCGTCACCAGAATCATCCGATTCTGGGGAAACTCTATTTTCCTGAACTCAACCGCAAAGAGTCTATTGAACAGGATTTAGCCTTCTATTATGGCAGTAACTGGCGCGAGGGAGTATCCTTGTCTCCAGCAGGTCAAGCCTATGTAGACCAAATTAGAAAAGTCTCCAATGAAGAACCAGAATTGTTGATTTCCCATCTGTACACCCGGTATATGGGGGATTTGTCGGGTGGGCAAATTCTGAAAAAGATTGCCCAAACTGCGATGAATTTACCAGAGGGACAAGGAACTCAGTTCTATGAGTTTGCTGATATTCCAGATGAGAAGGCATTTAAGAATAACTATCGGCAAACCATGGATAGTTTACCGATTGATGAAGCAACAGCCGATCGCATCGTCGAAGAAGCTAATGCTGCTTTTGGGATGAACATGAAAATGTTTAATGAACTTGAAGGTAGCTTAATTAAGGCGATCGGACAACTGTTGTTTAATAGTCTCACCAGACGGCGTACTCAAGGCAGTACAGAATTGGCAACTGCTGCTGATAACTAAGCCCCTCTACTCATAAGTAGTGATGATTGCTGTCACTCCGTTGCTGTTGTAAGTCTCGACTGAAAGGGTTTGAATGGTAACGGGTTGACAGCATTGTTATATCAATTATTTCGATGGCGGGGTTAATCTCGTTTTTGGGCTATGATGGCTCGATTTATTTGATGGGATGGACAGGGGGCTATGTATTATTAGCGTTGCTGTTGGCTCCCTATTTACGCAAGTTTGGGAAATATACGGTTCCCGATTTTGTGGGCGATCGCTATGATTCCAATATCGCCCGACTCGTTGCTGTAATTGCGGCGATTTTCGTTTCTCTCACCTATGTCGCCGGACAGATGCGTGGTGTGGGGATTGTCTTTAGCCGGTTTCTGCAAGTGGATGTGAGTACCGGGGTAGTGATAGGCATGGCAATTGTTGCCTTTTTTGCTGTCCTCGGTGGGATGAAAGGGATTACTTGGACGCAAGTCGCCCAATATGGGGTTTTAATTATCGCTTATTTGATTCCGGCGATCGCCATTGCCTGGTATCTGACGGGTAACCCGGTTCCCCAACTAGCGTTTACGTTCAGCGATATTGTCGATAATATCAAGTCCGTGTGCTATCCCTTAAACGGTTGCATAATCTGTATATTGCCGGATTTCAGGATCGTGAAACCCTAGCACAATTTGGTCTTTGTCTACCCCTC
Source organism: Roseofilum sp. (assembly GCF_982964205.1). NCBI lineage: Bacteria > Bacillati > Cyanobacteriota > Cyanophyceae > Desertifilales > Desertifilaceae > Roseofilum > Roseofilum sp. The sequence goes on from NZ_CEZBFX010000037.1 coordinate 38,376, forward strand.
GATCGACTAATTCTTAAGCGACTCTCATTTCTGTCATATTGTGCTGAACCCAAATCTTGCTGTTGATGATATCCTTTATCTTTAACGTGGCCGATAGAACGATGTAAATATTAAACTGGAGGCAATTCGTACAGCCTCTGTTCGTCACTTTGGTCGAGAGATACTGAAAAATTATGATGTGGTCTGCTGTATGTAAGTGTGCAGGCAAATAATTGAAATAGGGGTACATTCGTAGGTTGGGTTGACGTTGGATTTCACTTCGTTCAACCGAACCTACGAGAAAATGGCGAAGGTATTGTTTCCACAATGCCCTCAATCATTCGGGAAAACTTGGGAAACCGGGAGATTCAATTGAGGGAAATTGGCAGATACCAGTACGTCATCATTCCTGAATGTATCCACTTCCGTATAGACCTGATTCATCAATTCCAAAATTAAAATCGTTTGAGTTTGCGGATCAACAATCCAGTATTCAGGAATCTGACAATCTTGGTATTGAACTCTTTTAGCAATATAGTCTCGTTCTCGTTGAATTTCTCCCGGACTAACCACTTCAATGACGAGTAGAGGGGGGCGCATGGAGAGACGAAGAGTATTACGTTGTGAGAGTTGCTGAATATGTTCTTCTCGGATAATCGTCAGGTCTGGATAGCGATTTTTGGGTTCACCTCTGACTTCTAATTCTAGACCCTGACCCCGTACTCGATCCGTGCCTACGAGAGAAGCAAAAGCAAAAAATAGGCGATTTGCAATTTGGAAATTGAGACCCGATTCGGGAGGCATTTCGATTAATTCTCCATTGAACAGTTCATAGAGTTTTTCCGAGAGGTCGTCATATTCGAGGTATTCGTCAAAAGTTTGGAATCGAGGTTTAGTGGTTAGCATAAGAGCAGAGGATAGATCTAATTATATTGAGGCATCATGGCAGTTACCTCAAATATAAGGGACAGGTTAACTTTGGCTTTAATTATATTTTAGGGCGATCGCGGCAACCCATCGCCTGGCGGAACTAGAAACTGGGTTTCTCGCCGATCTGCTCGTTGATTTCTTTCCACGTTAGTGTTCATAAACCCCTGCCCTGCTTGCCATTCTCAGCTAGTTGACGCATAGTAAGTAACAATTCCTGTGCAATTGCCAACGTATGTTTCTGTGAGGAGGGCTGACGGATGAAATTAGGCGAGCTGCTGGCTAAAGTGAGTGGGTTAGGAGAAGTGCCTACCCATCCTGCCTTAAACCTGGAGATTAGGGGTTTAAGCACGAATTCTCATTCTTGTCAAGCTGGAGATCTGTTTATCGGAATGCCCGGAACCCGTGTGGATGGGGGTGAGTTTTGGCCGAGTGCTGTGGCGGCGGGGGCGATCGCCGCGATCGCCTCGGAATCCGCTCTAACTAAGCATCCTCCAGGAGACAATTGTGTGATTTCCAGTACAGATATAGCGAAGGACTGTGCGGAAATTGCGGCCGCATTCTATAACTATCCTGCCCAAACCTTAAAGCTAGTGGGAGTTACAGGAACCAATGGCAAAACCACCACCACCCACTTAATTGAATCCTTTTTAACTCACGGACAAAAGCCGACTGCTCTCCTGGGAACCCTCTACGCGAAATGGCCAGCATATCATCAAACTGCTATCAATACCACCCCTTTTGCAGTTACCCTCCAAGCACAGCTCTCCCAAGCCGTTGGAGCTGGATGTGAGTATGGGGTGATGGAAGTCAGTTCCCATTCCCTAGAGCAAAAACGAGTTTGGGGATGTCCATTTGAAGTGTCTGTTTTTACGAATCTTACCCAAGATCACTTGGACTATCACCCTACGATGGAAGATTATTTTGAAGCCAAGGCACTGCTCTTTAGTCCAGATTACTTGAAGGGAAAAGCGATCATTAATTTTGACGATCCCTATGGAAAACGGTTAATTGAGCGCCTATCCCAGGAACAGGTTTGGAGCTATAGCACTGAGAATAGTTCCGCTTCGTTGTGGACAAGCGATCTAGAATACCAGCCTAAAGGTGTGAAAGGAATTTTACATACGCCCCAAGGTGAGATTGCCTTTGAATCGCCCTTAGTCGGTCAATTTAATGTCTCCAATCTCTTAGCCGCCATTGGTGCTGGTTTGCATCTGGGCATTCCCTTAGAAACTATGGTATCGAGTTTACCTGATTTTTTGGGCGTGCCGGGACGGATGGAGCGCGTCAGCATCAATCCCGATCAAGAGATTACAGTGATTGTAGACTATGCTCATACCCCTGACAGCCTAGAGAATTTACTTAAAGCATCCCGTCCGTTTATTCCAGGGCGGATGATTTGCGTGTTTGGCTGTGGAGGCGATCGAGATCGCACCAAACGCCCCATAATGGGTAAAATTGCCGCCGAATTATCCGATGTTCCTGTGGTGACTTCCGATAACCCGCGCACGGAAAACCCGGAGCAAATTCTCCAAGATATTATCGCTGGTATTCCTGAATCTGCCCAACCGATGGTGATTGGCGATCGCGCCGAAGCCATCCGTCATGCTATCCTAGACGCAAAACCTGGAGATGGCATTTTAATTGCGGGTAAAGGTCACGAAGATTATCAGATTTTAGGCACAGAAAAGATTCACTTCGACGATCGAGAACAGGCGAGATTGGCTTTAGGGGAGCGAGCGTAAATGAGTAATGAATAAGGGCACCTCCTAAGTACAGGACAAAAAACGGAGAGAGTCGAGAAAAGCGGGGAACTGGTGGTCA